>JAUMAI010000388.1:0-13724 GCA_032116775.1 Pirellula sp.
TCCGTCTGGGCCAATCCAAGCAGCGGTGTTGTAACGACTGATATTGGTAGCATGAATGTCCCAAATGTCTGTTCCAACAATGAAGTGAACCGGGTTTTGTGCGGCGGAGTTGTTGGCTCCATCAATTGCGCGAGACAATGCTTGGGTTTTGAGTTTGAAGATGCGTTGCATGGAGTCAACGGTTTTAGGAAGCTGCTCTGAAGTAATATTCGCAGCTTTCAGTTCCGGGGGTACGTTTCCCTTAGAGTGATCGCGCATGATTGGTTCGTTGGCCGTAAAGACAGACTCCGGCCAAACCACAACATCGATTTTTTCAAATCGAGACGCAGCTTGCTTCGTACCTGCCGCGTAGCGTTGCCACGCATCGTGACGAAGTTCTGGAGTTGCTTCAAACATGGTTGGGGCATTTTCTTGAATCAACGCCATGCGCAATAAACTCTGGCGTGCTGTGGCGAGTTGATCTGTTTCGCGAAGTCGATAAAAACCGTAACCGATGATGAGAGTAGATATCAAAGCAACCAACGCCGGAGCAAGAATGGTTGGTATCGCCACAGTGCCATGTTTTCGGTCTTTGATCAGTGGAATGAGTTGCGTAAACCCTACATTAATCAGCACGATCCACATCCCGACTCCGTAGATGCTGATCTGATCGGCGAGTTGCAGTGCAATCGGCCATTTGGCAAGACTATGTGCTAGGAGGATGCCTGCAAAACCGGTTAATAAATATGCGCGGGTCAGCTCCATGGTGGCCCAGACGACGGGTGCAGCAATCAGGAGTGGAATTCGCCAGCGATGTGCGCAGACACGAGTCACTCCCACAAATAAAGGCGTATAGATGGCCAAGTAGAGCGATAGCGCAACCCAACCAGCATAGAGGGGGTAATAGGCGAGTCTTATCCCTTGGAGTATCAATAGCCAAAACAGAACACCGGCGATCCAGAGTTTGAAATAATCAAACCGACTGAGAGGTTGTGGTGTTAAGCAATACCAAAGCCAGGGAGCGAGAGCAAAGAGGGCTGTGAAACGAAGGTCGAGTGGGGCAAAGGCCGACCACAATAACAATGAACCCAGCAAGGCAACGAGCCACGATACGCGACTGCTTGCGGTCGCTGGCTTCAGGGTACCACTTGTAGCGGAAGCGTCGGTGGCCCGATTTTTTTCGTTGCTTCTTCGACCTGTGGGAGAAATCTCAGCCCGCCGATTGCCGGACTGAGATTGCTTTTGTTGGGCCTTATCCTGATTGGCCACGTTCGTTTCCTTCCTTGAGTTGACGAATTACCAATCGAGAGGCTTGAGCCAAGTGTTCTTGAGTTCGCTCCAAGCCACGTCGGCGAGTAGGGCGTCGCATTGATGGCTGGCTTTGATCTTGAGTTTGGGGCCTCCAATCACGTGCCCAACGGAGACAATAGGCAAGTTACTGAGGGCTGCTTCAAAAGCACTAGCCTTATCCGCTGGTACTTCGCATAGGAATCTGGAATTCGATTCTGAGAAAAGTGCTGTGATCGGATCGATAAACTGTTGTTGGCACAGATCGGAAATCTCTAATTCAAGTCCGAGTTCTCCGGCGAAAGCCATTTCTGCAGCGGCGATCGCGAGACCACCTTCGCTGAGATCATGGCACGATCTTACTAAGCCCTTCTTCATCGCTTGATGTAAGGCGACAAAGACGCGTTTGGCTAAGGATGCATCGACCTTCGGTACGTCACCTCCACTGAGCCCATGAACCAAACCGAAGTGTGAGCCGCCGAATTCATTGCGAGTTGGTCCGACTAAATAGAGTCGATTGCCAGCCGCCTTAAGATCCATGGTGATGCAAGTGCGAACGTCATCGATTTGCCCCATCGCGCTGATCAGCAGAGTCGATGGAATCACGAGGGTTTGTTTTTCGCCGTTTTCATCTACCCAGGCAAACTCATTCTTGAGACTATCTTTGCCGCTGATGAATGGCGTTTGCCACTGTACGGCTAGATCTCGACATGCGATGGCAGCGCGAACCAACGTACCGAGTGTTTCAGGGCGATCGGTGTTGCCCCAGCAGAAGTTGTCCAGCAGCGCGATTCGGCTCGGGTCAGCGCCAACGCAGATCGCGTTTCGCATCGCTTCATCCATCGCGCTGGTAGCCATGTGATATGGATCTAGGTCGCCGTAGTGTGGGTTGAGACCACAGCTGATGACGATACCTTTAAGGCTGTCCAGCAGAGGTCTGACAACAGCGGCGTCGGAGGGACCATCGCAAGCTGGGCCGACCAGTGGCTTGACGACACTTCCCCCTTGAACTTCATGATCGTACTGGCGAATCACCCAATGCTTGCTGGCCACATTGAGCGAGCCAAGAATTTGATGCAATGTCTTTTCAATTCCAGCGCGATCTAAGTCGGGGAGGTTGCAGGGGATCGAGGCGGGTGGCTTAAAGTTAGCTTGACGAACTACAGGTGGGCGACCGTCATGCAAGAACTCCATCGATAAAGAACCAACTTCGGTTCCAGCGTACATGAGTCGTAACTGGCCGGTTGGTACAAATTGACCGATGATCGTAGCTTCGACGCCTTCGCTTGCACAAACTTCATGAAAGCGTTCCCAATGATGGGGTGGCACGGCGAGGACCATTCTTTCCTGAGCCTCACTGATCCAGATTTCAGTGTAGCTGAGGCCAGCGTACTTAAGAGGTGCGCGATCTAGCCATACTTCGGCGCCGAGTTCTTCTCCCATTTCTCCGACAGCACTGCTGAAGCCACCGGCACCGCAGTCAGTAACGGCATTGTAGAGATTTTCATCGCGAGCTTGCAGCAACACATCAAGGACCATTTTCTCCATGACAGCGTTGCCAATTTGAACAGACCCACCTGAAATACTTTCGCTTTCGCTGGTCAGTTCGATACTGCTGAAGGTGGCCCCATGGATCCCATCACGGCCAGTGCGTCCGCCGATGGCCACGATCCAATCGCCAGCGTGAACTTCTTTATCGGATTTATCGCGAGGTAAGATGCCGACATTACCGCAGTAAACCAATGGATTACCGAGGTATCTTTTGTCGAAGTACACAGCTCCGTTCACCGTGGGAATACCCATACGGTTGCCGTAATCTCTCACCCCAGCAACCACGCCTTTCATGACTCGACGCGGGTGCAAGCAACCAGGTGGCAATGTAGCAGGGTCAGTGTCTGGAGGAGCGAAGCAGAAAACATCGGTATTGCAGATCGGTTTTGCACCGAGGCCGGTACCGAGGGGATCGCGAATCACACCACCGATACCGGTGTTGGCGCCTCCGTAAGGTTCAATGGCAGAGGGATGGTTGTGGGTTTCTACCTTGAAGACGATGTTGTGTTTATCATCAAAGCGAACAATTCCCGCGTTGTCTTTAAAGACCTTTACGCACCAATCATCCGCTCCCAGTTGAGCGCGAATTTCCTCGGTTGCAGCGAAGATTGTTTCCCGCAGCATGTTCTTGAAATGGATGGTCCCATTTTCATCACGGTATTCGATCTTGCCTGCCAATGTTTTGTGGCTGCAATGTTCGCTCCAAGTTTGAGCGACGGTTTCTAGCTCGATATCGGTCGGATCGCGATTTAGCTTTTGATAATGAGCTTGAATCGTTTTCATTTCAGCTAGCGACAACGATAACTGATGTTCGCGGCTGAGCTTGACAAGTTCTTCATCACCCAATGAGCGCAAAGCTACATGCGCAAGTTTGAGATCATAGGTGGAACCGATGTCTAGATGATCGAGTTTCAAGGGACCAACAACAACTTGTTCGATGGAGTCATTGGCGAGCAATTTGGTGGTTAATCGATTTAGGTCATTGGGAGTAAGCGAGCTTAACCAATACTTGCGAAGGGTGCGTACTTCTTCGATATCAAGTTTGAGGTCTTGCAGGGCTTGTTTGGTACTCAGCGCGACAGGATCCATCACGCCAGGTTTGAAAAGTACGTGCACCAGCGTGGTTGCTTTCCCGGGTGGTTGCGTGAGCTTGGTGTCGCCGATGGGAGCGATGACGGCTGTCTCGGTGACTGGGTCAGCCAGCAGGTTCATGGCAACGCGGCGGATGGCTTCTTCTCCAGCATTGGCTTGCAGAAGAAAGCCTCGGGTCGCAGTTACCTGCAGTCCATCGGCGAGGCCGAGGTCACGAGCTTCCAGCGCCAGTGAAGTTCCGACAGTGTCCGGTTGGCCGGCGCTTGGATAGATGTCAATTTCCCACAGCTTGGTCACGGATCGATTTTCCCGTTGCTAGTAGTTTGAGAATTTGTTCAGGCTGATCATTCACGAGAGCATTTTGCCATTGAGAGAGAACTTTGGCAAAGTTCTCGACGGCTCGCAAGACTGGGAGCCTGTTTTCACGCAGGATCTGGCACCATAGGTCGACGTCTCCGGCGGCGACACGGGTACAATCGCGCCAACCGGCAGCGACGAAGTCGAGATGCTCGGCTGAAGTATTCGCTGCCAGGGCGGAGGCAATTAGGTGCGGTAAATGGCTCGTTTCCGCCAGGATGTCATCGTGTGATCGGGGGGACATTTCCCTTACAGTGGCACCTAGTGAAGTCCAAAGTTCCGCAACGCGATGAATTGTTTCGCTTGGGGTGTCTGGAGTGGGGGTGGTGATGACGAGCCGATTGACAAATAGATCCGCTTTCGCATGGCTAAACCCACTTTTCTCACCACCCGCAAGTGGGTGCGAGCCAATAAATGTCCCGCTGCGAAGTTTTCCGTCGAGTTCGGAAACAATATTTGCTTTTGTGCTCCCGACGTCGGTCAAGATACAGCTGCTTTTGGCCCAACGCGAGGCGGCCATCAGGTCGGAGGCGATGTGCTGGACCGGTGTGCAGGCGATTACTAAGTCAGCATCGAGAGTTGCAGGTTCGATCGCATCGTAAGCTTCATCGATGAGCCCAGTCTGCTGCGCTTTTTGGAGCTTGGCAAGGTCACGGCCGGTACCGGCAATACAACGGGCCAAACCGCGTTGGCGAAGAGCCAAGGCAATCGAACCGCCCAGCAAGCCGACGCCAATAATGACAACACGATTCCAATGCGGCATGCAGCTGCCTCACCTTTTCTAGCTTTTTAAGGGTTCTAGCTTTTTAAGGGTTCTAGCTTTTTTGGGGCACTTTTCTAACAACTTTTGTAGCAATCGATAAGTTCAGTCAACCTATAAGCCCAACCATTAAACTCAGCCAATAAGCTCAGTTTATAATTTCAGCCAACTTATAGGTGTCCTCGTAAGCGATCGGGTAAATCTGGTTGTTGCCAGATACTCATACCGCCATCGACCAGCAACATTTGGCCGTGAATATGCTCGGCCAAGTCGCTCAATAAAAAGGCTGCTGCCCCGCCGCAAACGTCCGCTTCCGGGACTTGGCCGTTAGGGGTGTGCAACTCCATCCATTTCACAAAATCATTGTCGCGAGATAGAACGCGATTGGTAAGGGGTGTTCGCACCAATCCGGGGGCTATTCCATTGACCCGAATTCCATGGGGTGCCAGGCTGACACACAAGGATCGCACCAAAGCATGAACGGCCCCTTTCGAGCTGTCGTAAGCGGTATGATCGGATTCAGATAGGTTTCCATTGATTGATCCGGTGAATAAGATTCGCCCCTTGGTCCCGGTGGCAATCCAATGTTTGGCGAACAATTGTGTCAAAAAATATGGGGCAGCCGCATTCAACCGAAAGGTTTTCTCATAAGTCTCAAAATCCATATCGAGAAACGGGCGATCGATGTAAGTGCCCGCATTATTGACCAGCAGACTGATCTGCGGATCCAGCGCAAGACTTTGATCAAAGAGTGTTTTTACGCAATCAGCGGTGGGGCCGGCTAAATCGCCAGCGATCAGTGCGACTCTAACCCCCAGTTGCTCGCAAGCGGACCGAGTCTCTTCACTCGCTTCGTCCAAGCAATGCCCATGTAGTATCAGATTGGCACCAGCCTGTGCCAGCGATAACGCAATGGCTTTGCCAACCCCTTGGGTTCCTCCCGTTACCACTGCGGTATGACCATGCAGTCGAATCATTGTTTCGTTTCCTCCAGTTGCGACCAGTGATCAAAGGTCGCGGCTTGGCCTATTCGTACACCTGCGTCATCAACCAAATTCCAAACTGTTGCGCGTTCAATCAAGAATCTTTTGCCAGACTTCGACACACGTACGCCACTATAGTTGTCGATGAAACCAAACTCCCTTACTTGTTCTAATAATAAATGGCGATCTGGTCGAAGGTCTGGTTCGGCGGTGAACCTGGAAGGTAGACCGATGATTTCATCCCAGGAATACTCCCATAATCGCATAGCGGTATGGTTTGCAAAAACGAAAACAGGATCGTCTGCAGTATTATGGGCTAAAATCACCGAGTTGTGTTGAAAGAGTTGATCGGCAACAATGCGCGGGTCGTCGGACGGCGACACCAAAACTCTGCCGGTGAGCTTCGTAAACGAAGAGGCGATGGTTTGGCACAAGTTCAACAGCTCGCTGTTGGCAGACGAGCCGAAGGATGTATTCACTTGATTGTTAGAGGGTTCGTTCATGCATTATCCAGATTCGCTCTGTCGCGGTACAAAACTATTTGATCTTACCGGTCAAGTAGCTCTGGTGACCGGTGCTTCAAAGGGATTAGGTGAAGCGATTGCGCTTGGCTTGGCGGCTGCCGGAGCAGACTTGGTGATCGTGAGTCGTAAAATCGATGAAATCACCACCACCGCCCACAATATATCAAAACAGACAGGTCGGAGGGTGATAGGCGTCGCTGGTGATGTGACGATCGCTGAAGATGCAGAGCGCATGGTTGCGGTTTGTTTAACAGAATTCGGGAAAATCGATATTCTGTTTAACAATGCCGGTATCAATATCCGCGGTCCAATCGATCAGTTGCAGCCGGATGAGTTTGCCCAAGTCATGGCGACCAATGTCAATGGCGTCTGGCTGGTAGCGCGAGCGGTTGTGCCTTCGATGAAAAAGGCGGGGTATGGACGGATCATCAATCTCGCTTCAACCCTGGGAGTAGTGGGGCTTGGTAATCGAACTCCCTACGCCAGCAGCAAAGGTGCGGTAGTGCAAATGACTCGCGCCTTAGGCCTCGAGTTGGCTGAATTCGGAATCACGGTCAACGCGATCTGTCCAGGGCCATTTTTAACACCGATGAACGAGCCGATTAAAGATACCGAAGAAGCTAAGAAATTTATCGTCGGGGCGGTAGCCTTGGGACGTTGGGCGCAATTAGAGGAAATTCAAGGGGCTGCTATTTTTCTGGCGAGTCGCAGCAGCAGTTATGTCACCGGAAGCATGCTTATGGTCGATGGTGGTTGGACAGCGCGGTAAAGTGCGCGATAAAGAACGATCTGGCCAGCGGTGTGAACTTGGCAGCGGTCAGGAATCGTCAGTCGCAGGTATCAAGCAGTTTTGAAAGAACTCTGTGATTGATTGGGGGGACTTACCGCCTCAGTTCGCTCCATGCTCGCTGTGCATCTTCATATCACATTCAGGTACGGTTAAAAATAAAACGGTCGATGACCTTGCAAGCATCGACCGTTTCGTTCTGTTAGGGTTTCTGCTCTGACGCGTTAAAGTTTATTCTTCTGCCATGACCGCATCGGATTGCACATTCCAACGCAAATAGGCATCCAAAAAGCCTTGGATTTCACCATCCATCACTGCATGAAAACTTCCCATCTGAAAGCCAGTTCGTGCATCTTTGACGCGCTGATCTGGATGTAAGAAGTAGTTGCGAATCTGCGAGCCGAAACCGACTCGAGCTTTGTTCTTATACTTCTCTGCTTGTTCCGCTTCTCTTTTTGCTTCCTCCAAACGAGCCAAGCGAGCTTTAAGCATCTTATAGGCCAAAGCGCGGTTTTTATGTTGGCTGCGTTCAGCCTGGCACTGTACGACCGTGTTGGTTGGAATATGCGTCAGTCGGATAGCACTGTCGGTTTTATTGACGTGCTGTCCCCCTGCTCCGCTGGCGCGGAAGGTATCTTCTCGAATGTCCTTGTCTTGGATGTCAATTTCAATCGAGTCGTCCAATTCTGGTGATACGTCGACTGCTGCAAAACTGGTTTGGCGTTTTCCTTCCGCATTGAAAGGGCTTATCCGTACCAAGCGATGCATGCCTTCTTCACCTTTGAGATATCCGTAAGCCATGGGCCCACGAATCGCAATGGTTGCCTGGGTAATACCTGCCTCTTCGTTGTCCTGTCGATCGAGTAATTCGATCTTGTAGTCGTGGTGCGAAGCCCAGTTGGCATACATTCGCAGCAGCATATCCGCCCAGTCGTTTGCATCGACACCGCCGTCGCGAGCGTGAATGCTCAAAATCGCATCGCAGGAGTCATGCGGGCCGCGTAGCAGAGACTGCAATTCAATTTCGTCGGTGATCTTTTCGAGTCGACTTACCTCTTGAGCAATCTCTTCCTTCATGGCGGGCTCTTCACGAGCCATCTCCAATAGGCCTTCCAGATCGCTGGCTGAAGCGAGTGCCTCTTTCAATGGAAGAGCTACATTTTTGAGATGTTTGATCTCGCCAACCAAAGTTTGCGCCGTCTGTTGGTTGCTCCAAAAAGATGGATCTGCCATGCGGCTTTCGAGTTCATGAATTCGATCCAGTTTTTGAGCTAAGTCAAAGACTGTCTCGTAGTTGAAGTAGTCTTTCGCAAAGCCGCTCCGATCGTCCCCACAGATCTCCTGTCTCACTCATACGTAACTCCTTTGCCAGTTGCTGATTATCAAATGGTTTTAGCTGCGTTCAATTCGCTTAATGATCTGGGCTGTAATTTAATTTCTGTAAGCGTGTATTATCGATGTCGGTTGTGCTGCCAGCATATTCTCCGGTCAGCCGCTTAACAGCTGTTGCCTGAAAACGCTGCGATGTTTTTTGTCGCACTCAAATTTTGCTGCGTTGAGGCGGTCGGAGAATAGCTCCCTGAGTTTGTGTGGCATGGGACGCCTCAGCTTAGTAGCGGCCCTCTAGCTGTAGCCGTTAAGGGTAACATCGTCGGCGGCCTTTGGGTATGCCATTCGGTGGTGAGCAGCACGCCGCTGGATCGACTTTCGGTCGCGCTCGGGAGGAATACGAAAAGAGACCTATTGAAGACGATTTTTTCCTGCAGATCGTTCGCAGAAACGGTGGATTGCCGCCGATTTTCCAGGAAAAAGCGCTAATCCACCTTCCTTTTTACGATTTTTCTTCCCGTTGATGGCTCGATTGAAGTGGGTGGCTTGGGCGATTACGATGGCAACTCCTCATTTCCCTCCATCCATCGACTCGCTTTTGCTACGGTTTCTTATGATTTGTTCCATGCCACGAATTTGCGGGCTCATCTTCTCTTTGATCTTCTCTCTTTCCGTTCAACTTGGAACTGAAACCCTCTGTTTTGCTCAGCCGGGTGCCTATCCAAAGCTGAAGATGTCTGACTGGCCATGGTGGCGAGGACCGAATTTAGATGGGAGCGCTGTGGCTGGCCAAGAGATTCCGCTTCCCTGGAACGAAAAAGAACATGTTCGCTGGAGTGTCGATATTCCTGGGCGCGGACATGGTTCGCCAACCGTTGCGGGGGATAGTATCTACTTAGCGACATGCGATGAGTCGACCGGAGCACAGTCGGTCTTAGCGTTGGATAGGAGCAATGGAAAAGTCAAATGGCAGAAAGTGATTCACGCAGATGGAGCGATGCTCAAAAATGCGAAATCATCGGGCGCTTCAGCATCGGTCGCCACGGACGGAGATAGATTGTTTGTCAACTTCGCCAATCATGGAGCTGTCTACCTTACAGCTCTCTCCTTGGGAGGCGAAGTACTTTGGCAGCAGAAGGTTTGCGACTATCAGATCCATCAAGGTTACGGAGCATCGCCTGCGTTATTCGAAGAATTGGTTTACGCGGTTGCTGACACTAAGGGAGGTGGTGCCATAGCAGCTTTTGAGCGTTCATCGGGAAAGCTGGTGTGGACGAAGTCTCGGCCCTCGAATCCCAATTATCCTTCGCCAATCGTTTTGGATGTTGCAGGACGAAAACAGTTGATCCTGACAGGTTGCGATTCCCTGGTGAGCTATGAGCCCAAGACAGGCGAAATTCTCTGGGAGGTTGCCGGAGCTACTACCGAATGTGTAACGACGACTGTGACGGATGGAACTCATGTCTATTCATCGGGTGGCTATCCGAAGAATCATATGTCTGCTGTTAAAGCTGATGGAAGTAAGCAACTAAGTTGGGAGAATAATGAACGTGTCTATGTTCCTTCGATGTTAATCAAGGGTGGCTATCTTTACGCTGTCTTAGATGCTGGGATCGCCGCCTGCTGGAAAGCTGATAGCGGAAAGCAGATGTGGAAAGGAAGATTAGGTGGAGACGTTAGCGCATCTCCCATTCTAGTCGGTGACAAGATCTACTCGATCAACGAAGCTGCTGAAGGATTTGTTCTAGAAGCGACACCTGAGAAGCTCAATATCATCGGCAAGTGTAAGATCGGTGATGAAATGTTCGCTTCGCCCGTTGTTTGCGATGGCAAGATTTACTTGCGAGTGGCATTCTATCAAGGTGAGAAGCGACAGGAACGACTTGTCTGTGTGGGTAAATAATCTCTTGCTCCCTTGCCATGGCCGCATCAGAAATTTCAGCTGGCTATAGGCTAGTGTAAACAACTTCAAGCGACCGCTGCCGAGAGGTATGGGCGGCGGTCGCGTTTCTTGCCTTGGCGTTAAGCTCTGCTTTACTTATGCAGTGTTTTCCCTAAGCGGTAGATGCAGCCTGATCATGAATTCGTGCGGATTTTAATCAAGACGTATAAGGCCATCTCAAGGATCCGCCTCCAAGATTGTGTTATAGCTTCGGCGCTTGGAGCGGTAAAAAGCAAAATTCCCCCTCCGGCGTTTGACGCCTTTCTAAACTGTGTTGTCGTAAGGGCTGATCAGTCAGCTCTTGGTCAGTCAGCTGTCGATGATGGAATTTCTTGGTGAAACTTGAAGGGGTTGAAAATGCTTAACCTACGTAAGCGAAATATTGGTGTGGCAGGAGTGGTGATGTCTCTCATGCTGGCGACCAATGTCATGGCTGCTGATTGGCCACAGTTTCGTGGTGGTGCTGCTCTCGGAGTAGCCAATCAGACGCAGCTTTCGAAGCTTGCTAGTGGTCAGGGTGAAGTTGCTTGGCGACAAGAGATCCCAGGGAGCGGCTGGGCACAGCCCATCGTGGTGGATGGAAAGATCTACGTCACCACTGCGGTTGATCCGAGCGGCGGAAAACCGAAAGGTATGACGGGCGGTGTGATGGATATGAGTACGATGGGACGCGGGACCGCACCGAAGACCGAACTTGAATGGAAAATGCTCTGCCTGGATCCTAAGAATGGGAATGTCATTTGGGAATCCAGTTTGGCAAAAGGGAAACCATCTTTTGCCAAGCACGCGTCTAATACGTTTGCAACGGAAACGCCTGCCGCCTCAGACAAGGCTATTTTTAGCTTCATCGGAGCGTTAGGAGTTTTGGTAGCGACAGATTTTCAGGGGAAAGAGTTGTGGCGTAAGGATTTCGGCCCACAGGTCATCAATAATCAGTTCGGTACAGGTTCTTCGCCTCTAATGATCGACGATGCAATTGTCTTGCAACTCTACAACGAAGAATATGCCAAATTGATTTGTCTCAATGCTGAGGATGGATCACAGAGATGGGTTGCTGAACGCGAGAAAGGGACGGCCTGGAGTTCGCCGATTGCTTGGAGCAACAAGGATCGTCAAGAAGTCATCGGTGCTGGACAGGGCGCCGTCATCGCTTACGACTTGAAGAGCGGAGAAGAGACCTGGCGCCTGACTGGGCTCGATACTTCTTTTTCGTGCTCGGTAGTAGCGGATCGTGAGGGGCTTTACTTTGGAACTGCTAGTCCAGGAAGTAGAGCACCTATCTATGCGATTCGTCCTGGTTGCCAAGGCGATATCACCTTGCCGAAGGGAGAGACCTCCAACGAGTTTATCGTTTGGTCAAAAACAAAGAGTGGTGCAGGTATGCCATCGCCCGTTGTGGTTGGTGATTTGCTGTATTTCTTCGGGTCAACAGCTGTTTGTTATGACAAAAAAAATGGCGAGGAGTTATTCCGAAAACGGATGCCAGGAGGGACTATGGCTGCAGGGTGTCCTCTAGTGATTGGCGATAAGATCTATGTCGTCAACGAAGGTGGCAAATTGCTGACGATGAAGATTGGTCGGGAATTCGAAGTGTTGAGCGAACTTCAGGTAGGCTCAGCCGATGAGGTCTACTGGGCGACTCCGGCACCTCTTCAGGATGGATTGCTCGTACGCTCATCGGACGCGGTGTACTGCGTGCGTTAAACCTGTATCGCGAATTTACTATCTAGCCAGGATGCTTTGCCGCTAGGAAGAGGAGCGTCTACGTGGCAAAGAGCGATAAGAATTTCGAGCCGAAGTTTGCTCAGCAGCCTGAGAATCCGCGAGGGAGATGGGCGAATCAGCCATCTCTTTCGCGTTACGTTTTCTAGAACCTTTGCGTTGCATACGTATGTAGAGAGAAAATATGGCGGGCAAAAGAAGAACCGAATAGACCCAGCAGAGCCCGATACCTACCGTCAGTACCCATCCCAAACTGAACAGGCCCTGGTGGTGCGCTACCATCAGAGAACCAAAGCCAAGCATCGTAGAAACGCTGGTAAGCATCAACGCAGTGGTTGTACCATTGGAGACGTGATATTTACCTCGTATCTGGCGAAATTGCTCGGTTAAATGAACTCCATCGTCAACGCCAATGCCAAGTATGAGCGGCAGAGCGATCATATTGGCGGGGTTCAGTGGCATGTTGCACCAGCTCATCAAGCCCAGCAATGACACTAAAGCGCACAAGGCAGGTAGCATAGCCACAACCACCAACGCTAGTTGTCTAAAATTAAACAGAAGGATTAGTGATACAGCCAACAGCGCGTAGAGAGCTGCGTCGCGATAGCTATCCTGCAATTCACCTGATGCATAATACGTTTGAACAGGATGTCCCGTTACTTGAGGATCAACACTCTCCAACTGCTTGACGAATAACTCTAGCGGCTCACGATCCCAAACATCTCCCTTCGGAAACACTCTGATTTGATAAGTTCCGGAGGTATGCCAGAGCCTATCTTTGATGCCAGTTGGAAGGTCCGTAATTTCTGGCGGTTGTTCCATGGTTAGTGATTTAAGTTGCTCCAGTAGATAGAGCCATAGTCCTTGTCGTGAGGTTTCAAATTCACGGAGTAGACCATCGATTTCAGAAGCAGTTGCATTCTCAAGTCGTTGATTCAGGGCTGTAAGAATTGGTTGATAGGTCGGGTCTCCGGTGCGTTGTAACTGAGCTAGAACTGCCTGTAGTTCGCTGCGCGAAGTATGCTGTGAATAGCCTTTTAACGCTATGGCTTCCAGTTGAATAGCCGATTTGTGCATATCCCCTAATTGCTGTGTGCGTTGCGTGCGAAAAGGATCGGCAACGAGATTGGCGACATAGTCGACACGCGAGACTCGATCGAGTTTGGCATATCGATCCGCTAATTGAATCGCTTGCTCGGGAGTCGAAGCTAAGGATATGGCATACCAAGTGCTGTGGGTGCTTTTTTCGATGAGTGTGTTTTCGGCTTTAACGCTATCGATTCCGTCAGCTTGAAGATTGAGAAGATTGTGATCGAAACGACAGCGACAAGCGGGAATAAAGGTCACTGCGACAGAGGCGATCGAAAGTGCAATAATAAAAATTGGATTGCGAATCGCGAAAGAGCTTATA
>JAUMAI010000389.1:0-332 GCA_032116775.1 Pirellula sp.
CGCTGCACAACAAGCTGGCCACAGCCTGCGGGCTCAAAATGGAACGAACGATGGAGGAGGTGGGAAAGTAAAGGCGGGATTTCAAGCAACTCACGGAGTGCTCCTTCAGGGCGAGCGGAGGGGTTGAGCCGCCAGACGCAAACGCGACTGGTTCGGCTGAGATGGATTTAAAGCAAAAGCTGCTGTTAGAGAGAACTCACCTCCCACAGAAGCAGCTTGGGTTAGGAAGAGCTTAGATCTGTCAGCTTGGCCATCCAAGCCAACGATGATGCCAAGTAACCAAAGCTCTGAGTCATTTTGTTCCTGATCCAGCGCGAGCTGGGCTAGTTGAT
>JAUMAI010000389.1:342-19570 GCA_032116775.1 Pirellula sp.
GTAAGCGACGGCGTCCGAGAAAAGCATGGACAACGGCTCTCCCGATAATTCCTGGCTCCATTGAGTCACCAAGTTCTCGGTATTGTTGGTATCGCTCACTTCGGTTGCGGTTTGTTCTGCCAACCAGCGTAGCGTAATAGCTGCGCGATCGAAATCTCCTTGCGCAAATTGGCTAGCGGCGATTTTTAAGGCTGCTTCATGTTTGCGATGAGGTTGTTCTCGGCCCGCTTGTCGGAACCAAATCTCTGCTGTGTGGTAGCTTCCTTGTCGCAGCGCATTGTCGCCGTCATCGATGCGAGTGGTTACCGTGTAAGAGTTCGGCGAGCGACTGGCTATGTCTGTTAGCGTTCGACGGTTGGGCTCTGATAGCGCAACTCGGTCGATCGTCGACAACGAGGAGTTTCGTGACGCAATCGAATTTCCAAAGAGTCTTTCGGTGGCATTGTAAGTTCGCGACATGATCTCATGAGTTTGAGCAACACGATCTTCAAGAGATGAGGTCCGCGAGGATTGGTTTAAACCATACCGACTTGCAATCTCACGATTGACTGGATTGTTATTGACGTTGCGGAGGGTGGCATCGGCAAGGCGATTGGCTCGGTCTAACTGGCTAGTCGTTAGGGGTTGGCGAATACCGCGAGCCGCTGCCACAACACGATTTCCTTGGGCAAGACGGTTCGCTCCATTGGCAGCGAGTTGATTGCCGGCTTGTCCCCCACCTGCAGCTATTGCAAATGGCTGCGTCAGTGGAGCAGCATTCCACTGGTTCAAGTGACTGCCATTGGCGCTGAAGTAGATGCCACTGGAGTACCAAACAGGATAAGCTCCGTAGTAATAACTCGAGGGCCAGCAATAATTCGGCCAGTAGTAGGTTGGTAGGCAGTTATAGGTTGGAACGTAGTGTCGACGTGGTAGTCCGCAATGCCAGCGATCGGTATGGACAGGACCATAGGCCACTCGCCAATAGGGACCGTAGTACAGGCGGCGATCGACAACGGGCACAGGAGAAAGGCACGAGCGATTAAACGTGATCGTCGATCTGGGGTAGTAATAGTTGTTGTAGACGAGAGGCGTTGGCCAGTGTCCAAAGTGGCCATGCACATGCCGCGAATGGTGTGGCCAGCCTGCTTGAGCTGACCGATCGGTGATGCCAATCCCCGCGGCAATAACAAAGGTGGTCGTGAATAATACGATCGCCAAGTTGCGATAAGACAGGAGAGTTTTCAAACTTCGAATCATCGGTAGAAACTCCTTCGCGACAGCAAAACGATCAAGGTTTTCTTCCTGGCAACACTATTGTATTAACGCTTGATATGGGTGGGTGTTTTCGGGTTTGAGCTTGATGTCTGGCTGAATATCCACTCGCTTCTGAAACTCAGAAAGGGACGTCCGCTATTCAGGAGTCTACAAGCTACCACTCGAAGTTTGTCTCGTTGCGGTCTCTCGCTTTACATTTGTGTTCTACGAAAACGTCGGCGCGGTTGGGTGTATGCCCGCCGCTCATGCGAGCGATCCCAGCATCCGGTGTTTCCTGGGGCATAAGGCTCTTTCTACAGGTAAGCACTGCAGCCAAGCCAAGTGAGCCGAGCGACAGGCGGCTGCTGATCCGAAGAAAGTTACGTCTATCAGGATCCACCGAAACGCTTATTTCTCGTTTCCGGCAGAGTGTTTGCGTCGGTCTAGGGCACCTAGTTCGACGCAAACTCCGCATTTTATTATACGCTTGGAAACGTCGCAAAAGTCCAATTATCCTTCGATTCGTCGGCTTATTTCAGCGACGACATCATCGATTTTGATTCGGACTTGTTCGAGCGAGTCACGATCGCGGATCGTCACCGTTTTATCCGTCAAGCTTTGACCATCGACGGTAATGCAGTAAGGTGTTCCCGCTTCGTCTTGCCGGCGATAGCGACGTCCAACTGCCCCCTTCTCGTCATAAAAGACTGGGTATTTTTGCTTTAAGGCGCCGTAAAGCTCCATTGCTACTTCTGGCATGCCATCCTTCTTGACCAGCGGGAAAATAGCCGCCTTAAATGGAGCGAAGCGTGGGTTTAGGCGGAGAACGGTACGGGTTTGCATGTTACCGTTTTCGTCAGGAGCTTGGTCTTCCTGATAGGCTTCGCAGAGGAATGCAAGTGTGGCGCGGTCGGCACCTGCCGATGGCTCGATAACATGCGGGATAAAGCGGGCGTTGGTGATTTCGTCTCGATAGGACATATCACGGCCGCTGCCACGATGGCGTGGTTTACCATCGGCACCCGTTTCGACCACTAACTCCCCGTTGGCGTTCTTGACCAGTTTTCCTTCCATGTGACTGCGTAGGTCAAAGTCGGCTCGATGCGCGATACCTTCAAGCTCACCGTAGTCGCCTGCAGGTAGGAATGGGAACGCATATTCGATATCTGCAGTGCCACAGGAGTAGTGAGCTATCTCGTCGGGAGAATGTTCGCGGAGACGTAAACGTTCTGCGGCTAAACCATGTTGCAGATACCATTGGAAGCGGCGATTGCGCCAATACTCATACCAAGAGCGGGATGAGTCAGGATGGCAGAAGAACTCCAGTTCCATTTGTTCGAATTCGCGGGAGCGGAACGTAAAGTTTCGTGGTGTGATCTCGTTACGAAAACTTTTACCGACTTGGCAAATACCAAACGGAACCGACACGCGTGAACTATCTAGCACGTTCTTAAAGTTCACGAAAATTCCTTGAGCCGTTTCGGGACGAAGGAAGGCTGCATCCTCTTCGCTACCGAGTGCGCCCACAATGGTCTTGAACATCAAGTTGAATTCGCGGGGAGTCGTCAAGGTTCCAAGTTCTTTAGCATCAGGAGCCAAGACATCATCGAACTCTTTGATTTCGGCTAACGAGCAAGCGCTACCATGCCAAACGAGTGAATCTGCATCTTTGCCTCGTAGGTTGAAGAATTTGAGAGCTTTTTGTTGGAGGGCGGCGTCTTCTTGTTCCGCTTCGGCTAAAGCGGTGATGAAAACTTTCTTTCCTTTAGCTTCGACCCATCGTCCACGAACCTGGTCGTGGCGGTAACGTTTTTTAGATTCTTTACAGTCCACCATGTAGTCGTGGAAAAGATCATAGTGACCCGAGCATTTCCAGACTTGGGGGTGCATGATGATCGTGCAGTCTAGGCCAACCATTTCATAGGTCGACGGAGCACCAGCGGGAGTTAGTAATTCGTTGTGGCGAGTCACCATGTCCTGCCACCAAGCTTCTTTGACGTTGCGTTTGAGTTCGACACCCAAAGGCCCGTAGTCCCAAAAGCCGTTCAAGCCACCATAGATTTCACTGGACTGAAATAAAAAGCCGCGTCGTTTGCACAGCGAAACAATTTTATCCATCGAGCTCATGTTGAAATTCCAAATGAATGAAAAGAACCTTTGGTGATTGACTGAAATACCGGCTAGTCGTGTGTCGTATCTATTTGGTTAGCTAACTCGTGCTGCTGTTTCTTGAAACCGCGACTCTGGCATGTTGAGCTAAGTCTTTGATTGTTCGGCAATAAGTCCATGGAGGAGCACTTAGGATAGCTTGAACTTTGCTGGCGATCATCGGGCTCATCTCCACCAGCAGGTAGCCCTGTGGGGAAAGGTAACGCGGAGCTTCCATGGCGAGTTTTGCAATGTCTTCCGTTCCTTCGGGACCGGATACCAGTGCACCGATAGGTTCAAAGTTTTTGACGCTCTTGGAAAGTTTTTCGTATTCCGCTTGGCTGATATACGGCGGGTTGCTAACGATGATATCCCATTGGCGATCAGATTGGCCGGCGAAGGTGGAAAACCAATCGGATTCCAAGAATTCAATGCGTCCATCGACACCGTTGCTGATGGCGTTCTGTCGAGCCACTGCGAGCGCGGCAGGTGATCGATCGACTGCAGTGATAATCGCATTGGGAAGGTGTTTGGCTAGGGAGATTGCTATGCAACCGCTTCCAGTCCCGAGATCCAGGATTCGGACTGTAGTTGCTTCCCCTCTCTTTGTTTCGACTCCCCTACCCTCCCCTGCCCTGCTTTCGTCTACCGCCAGCGGAGTCGAGGTAGCTTGGTCGCTCTCTGAGCTGGTAGGTGCATCACCAGTTTTGTGGCTTGGCGCCTTGAGTAGATCGATGACTGCGACGACAAGATGTTCTGTCTCTGGGCGCGGGATCAGCACGTCGCGTGTCACGTGGAAGTTAAGAGAGAAGAATTCCTTGCTGCCGACGAGGTAGGCAACCGGTTCACCAGCGGCTCGAGCTTTGACCAGTTCACGAAAACGGGTTTTGATTTCGTCGGCAGGTTCTTCTTCGAAACGGGTATAGAGTTCAATGCGTTGACAGCCGCGAGCGTAGGCCAGCAATACTTCAGCATCCAAGCGTGGACTCTCGGATTCGTGCTTTCGCAGAAAGTCTGTTGTCCACTTTAGTAATTTGCCAACCGTCCATGTTTCGGGCTGTGTCACTCCCCTTCCTCCATGCCTCCGCGCAATTGATCGCGTTCGTATTCCAGTAAGGCTTCTGTCACAGGTATAAGATTTCCACCCATGATGTTATCAAGTTTGTAGAGGGTCAGGTTGATGCGATGATCGGTTAAGCGGTTTTGCGGAAAATTGTAGGTTCGAATGCGTTCGCTTCGGTCACCTGAACCGATCAGCGTCTTGCGTTGATCCGATCGCTTCTTGTTTTCTGCTTCCAGCTTTACGTCATAGATGCTGCTTTTCAACACACGCAGAGCTTTAGCTAGATTCTTGTGTTGGCTCTTTTCATCTTGGCACTGTACTACGATACCTGTTTCGTAGTGCGTCAAGCGAATGGCTGATTCAGTTTTATTGACGTGCTGACCACCCGGTCCGCTGGCACAAAACTTATCGATGCGGTACTCGTCTGACTTAAGATCGATTTCGACATCTTCGGGCTCAGCCATCACGGCAACGGTTGCCGCTGAGGTATGAATACGACCTTGGGCTTCCGTCTCAGGAACTCGCTGCACACGGTGTCCACCGCTTTCGAATTGAAGTTCACGAAATACTCCATCGCCTTCAAAAGCTAGGATGATTTCTTTGAAGCCACCCATGTCGGAATGGCTAACTTCCATGATTTCGACCTTCCAACCTTTCGATTCAGCATGTCGTTTGTACATGCTGAAAAGGTCACCTGCGAACAACGCAGCTTCTTCACCACCGGTACCAGCGCGAATTTCCATCACGCACCGCGTGCGGTTTGCGTCTTCGCCGCCGATGGTGTAATCAAGAAGTTCATTCCACAGTTTTTCTCGCTCTTTGCGGATCCCTTCCAGTTCCTCCAAAGCCATGTCGCGTTCTTCGGGATCTTCGCTCTCCGACATCGCTTTTAGATCACGGATGTCATCCGACATTTTCTTATAGGTGCGATACTTGTGCGCTAACTTGCTCAAGCTGCCGTGTTCGCGCGCTGCGTTGGCCATCTTGGACGAATCTGCCAAGATGACTGGATCGGACATCATCCGTTCCAGTTCCTCGAATCGACCTAATTTTTGTTCCAGTTGGTCTCGGATATTCATCGCGTGGGTTCGCCAGGGAAGGTCTTTATCAAGTAGCTTGTGGGGCTCTGAGCCCAGCGTCTGACGAGGTGACTGCCTGTGGACCCGTTGCCTATTTACCAAAAACGCCGTCGAGTACCTACCGATTCAACGGCGGAACGCGACGGCGAACTGTATGGATGAATTCGAACCGAAGCTACTTTTTCTTCTTGGCTTTGGACTGCAAGCTAGCGTACGAACCAGCCGCGAATTTGTTCTGGAACTTCTCGATACGTCCTGCAGTGTCAACAAATTTCAGCTTGCCGGTGTAAAACGGATGGCAAGCCGAGCAAATGTCGACCTTCAATTCCTTGCGGGTGCTGCGGGTGACAAAAGAGTTACCGCAACCACAGGAGACTTGAGTTTCCTGATACTTAGGATGAATGCCGTCTTTCATAAGTGTCTCAAATGATCGTTGTCTAAACGGTAAAAAGCAGTGATTGCACGGTTTGCACCGGAAATTAAGGACTAGGAATCGTATCGACCATTAGGACTTTACTCAAGAGCTAATTCTAGACCGAAATACATACTTTAGGGTGGCATTCGGTTCCGATTATTCACTTTCCGGCACGGACGGCGGTAAAAGTACCCCCATTTTCCTCCGCGAGAGCTTTTAGCGTCTCCCGGCCGTCGTTGCTGAATAGGTGTATAGAGTGTATGGGTGTATGTGCTGTGCCATCATCCGATTGGTTGGCATTGCGAAGCATCGCTAGCGAATTGTCTCGTAGCTCGCCATCTGAAAGCATGAAGATGGCGTCTGGGTTAAAGTCTAACGCAAGGCGAAGTGAGGTGGCTGGCATGGTTTGGGGAGCTAGCTGTAGCTGACGCAGCCAACGTCGACACATAACCACGGACGATTTGTTTTTCACCAAAAAAGTTTTGGTAGCAGCTCGTGATAGATCGATCGGCACCGCCTCTAGGTGGAATGCAACGACGAAGTACTCTGTACCGTCGCTCAATTGGCCGATGCTCTTGAGCAACTCACCGATCGCACGATTCCAGCGATAGCCTTCCATGCTGGTGGATGCGTCAATGATATACACGAACTTCGTGCCATAGGCTTTGGAGCCAAAGAATGTCGCTTGTCCAGCTACCTGACCGGTTTCATCAGCGTCTTCACCAGCTCCGTCATTCGTCAGGTCTGCAAGTGCGGCCAGTTCGCTGGGGAACGGACGGGGGCTAGGTGAGCTGAGTAAGTCGTCATGATTCAAGCGAGTTAATGCTGTGATCTCCGCCAACGTTTGGGTGGCCGAGTTGCCAGTCGCATTTTTTAGAGTTTGAGCGAGCAAATGATCGTGATCTTTGGCCTCTGCTTGTTCGCTTATGGCCGGCGGTTCAATGGTTAAGGAGGTGAGGGCTTCTCCCTGGCCTGGGCTTCCTGCCTCACTAACCGATGCGTTAAGCAAAATGCGATGGCTGGTTCCCTGGATGCCGCTGAAGACGGACATTGCAAGCAGCAATAGAAAGGCCGTATGAATCACAAAACTAATCAAGAAGCTCAATTGACCGGGGCGAACTTGAATGGTCGATCGATGGGTTAAGTGCTCCATTTCAGCGGTCGGGTTTCCGCAAAGGCTGTCTACTTCTTTTCGACCTAGCGCAGCTGCATCGAGCGGGAGCGTGGGGGCTTGTGGTAAAGAATTGGGTATCGAAGAGCCGCCATAGATCTTGAGGTGAGTGGTGAATGGTTTACGAGTTCTTCGAATGCTATTTAGCAACGCTTGACCAAGTCCACCAGGCTTTGACGCAGGAGTGCCAACATCTGCGGCAGGCGCGGAGTCATCTTTCCATCTTTTTGGTTTTGGAATCGGGTTGCGGATTGGGGACATAGCGATACTGCCCACCGTTTTCGTTCGCGATTTGCTGCAACAATACTTCGCCGTCCCTAGAATAGAACCCAATTGTATGGATCGGGCAACGAATTTGTGGGCCATCGAGCCAATCTTCTCGGATGTTTGTTTTCTTCAGATGGCTCATGACATCCGATTTCGTGATGCCATCGGTCAGTAGAAATATCGCATCTGGTTCTAGTCCGATCGCTGCTTGAAGTGCCTGATTGGGTGGGCCGCCGATACCGATGGCAACAGTTTCCATCCAGGTTTGTAAACGCAGAAGATTTTCCGGTGTGGCGTAGGCGGCTTGGGGTTTCGACGGATCTGGTAGCGGGCCATCGAGTTGCATCGGTATCAGTTTTTGGTTGAAAAATAGCACACAGAAACGCTGGTTCGACTTCAGTTGCGAGATGGAGCGAAGCAGTTCGAGTTTGGTTGCCTGGAAAGGATCACCCCGCATGCTGCCGGAAGCATCCACCACGAAACAGAGCAGATTGCCTGCGGTTTCTAAGCCGAAAAAGCTCGCCCTGGACAGCTTGCTTGTATCGCTTAAGGCATCTTGAGATGGATGGTTTGCTGAAGTTTGTAACAGCGAACTCTCCAAGCCCGCATTGTCAGGAAGCACCGGTTTAAGGCTGGTTGTCGTTATTGCTTCAGAGATGTCCGCCGAGGTCGGAGTAAGCTCGGAAACAATTTCGGTCGGTTCTGTTGCGGCCACCGAGTCGGTGAGAGGTTCGTTGGCAGGGATCGGGCTCTCCAGCGGAGTGTTATTTTCGATTTCGAGAGGAAAAGGTTCGGCGGTGCTAATCGAACCGGTCAGGCCAACCGTTGGTTTCGATTCAGGCATGGGAAGTGTGAAGAGCATTAAGCCGATGATCAGCGCCGCATGCAGCAAAAGGCTTGTCAGCATGGCAGATGTTTTGCCTTTGGGTTGTTGTTGGCTTGGGGGTGTCGGCGAGTTGGCCACTTCCGTCGCAGTAGATGGGCCGGAGCGATTTAACTGGAGTGGGCGCGGGTGAGTAAGTGGCCCCTTCGCCGGCGGAGTCTTGTAAGAATTTCGCTTCGAGTTGGAGGAGGGCTTCGTGTTTACGGGTACATTGCGACTTGAGTGCCGGGGCACCGTCTTCTGATTGGAAGGCCTGCTCGCGATCGTTGGGCTGTCTTCGGATGTTGCGTTTTCTTTGGATGGTCTTCCAGCGGATGTGATTTCAGGCTGGGTTGCCGGTGACGCTGGATTGGGCTGCTGTTTAGTTGTTGCGTTTTGGTTGGGGGAAGTTTTGGCTAAAGGCGTCGAGGTCGAGAGGCTACTAGCGACAATTTCCGTAGAGCTTTTATTTGGTTGGCCCGCTTGGAAAAGTTTTTTTCCTGAATCGTTGTCAGGGGATTTGGTCGGCTCACGCTTAGTCGCTGGCTTTTTTTCAGTTTGAGGCTGGTGCGTTTGTGGGTGGGTAGCCGTTGGTGAGGTTGCCAGCGCGATGTCGGTTGCGTCAGAGAGAATTGGCTCCAAGGGATGAGGCTGCGTTGTGATAGTGCCAAGTGCGATTGGGAGTTTTGTTGTGGGTGTATGGAATGTTTTGGCTTGGGGGACCGTCTGCCATGGCGTACCGTGATTAAGGAACCATTGATCGAGAGGTTTCGAGTTGCCATTCCGAGCCTGCAGAAGCGCGAGTTCGAGTTCATGTGTCAGCAATTCGAGGCGAATTAGTTCTGAACGCGACTTCAACCACTTCAGTCCTAGTTCCGCCTCAGCTTGCGATAAAGGGACTTGGGGAATCGAGGGGATTGGCGAGGTCTGGTCGTTTGGGGCATCGGTCGAGTCCATGAACATTTCCCTTTAGCAGGGGTTGGGGTGATATTCCGTAATGCTTGCCCGTTCAGATGGGTGTCGTTGATAGTAGCAGGTTTAGCGCACGGATTTTCACCAGTGGGTTGGGAGAAGTCAACGGGTAGAGCGACAGCGATTCGGTTTTGGTATTGGTCTGGAGGCCGGTCGCCGCCTATAAGGCAGGCGGGAGTTTTTTGGTTTTCAGCGGCAGGGAACGGCCATGACCACAATCGTGAGTAAAAGCTCAACCGAGTCGGCAGTTTTTTCAAGCAGTGCGCAGCGCTCAAATTTCTTCCTTTTGAGGGGGTGTTTTGGGGCGGCTGTGGCGTTGTTGTGGGTGGTATTCGCTTCTGGGATATCAGCGCAGGATGCTGCGACTGGAGCAGCGATTGCTGCAGGTACCAGTGGTGGTAGTTTTTCTCCCACGGGTTTGCCGAGCTCACAGGGACAGGCATGGCGCGAGTACGATCTACGCAATTACACATCGATGATGCGTGATAAAGAGCGTCCGCACCAAGGGGTGATCGACTGGGTTTTGCGTGAGACTGGCACGGATGTGTGGTTTACTGAGCCATTCGGATTTATGAGCGCTGACCGCGATACCTTGCGTGTTTATCACACGCCCGAGATGCAAAAAGTGGTTCAGGGGGTCGTCGATAAAATGATGAATGGCCCCAAGGAGAAGCAGGTTTACGAAGCTCGTTTGGTATTGATGAACAATCCGAATTGGCGAAGCATGGCGATGCCCGTGATGCGGAGTGTGCAAACGCAATCGCCCGGGATAAGTGCTTGGTTGTTGACCAAAGAGCAGCTCGCATTGCTCGGTGCAAGTTTGCGGCAGCGATCGGATTATCGCGAAATTCAGGCCGTGGATATGGTTATGTATAACGGGCAGGCAGAGTTTTTGGAGCAAATTCGCGGCCGCAATTATCTGCGAGATTATCAGAGAGTTGAAGGCGGATGGCCTCCTTATATACCGCAAACCGCCGAGTTGCCTGAGGGCTATCGCTTGCAAATTAGCACTTTGATGAGTGACGATCGCAAGGTGGTTGATGTGGTGATTCGATGTGAAATTGATCAAATTGAGAAATTCAACAACGTGAACTTGGCCTTGCCTTTGCCGAATGGCCAAACGCAAAACGCACAGATACAGGTGCCGCAGATATCGAGTTGGCGGCTGCATGAGCGATTTCGCTGGCCAGCCGATCAGGTGTTGGTGCTCAGTTGTGGGGTGGTTGCTGCGCCGGCTGGAAGTGGGAACAATACACTAGCGGGGCAAAGTGGTGGATTGATGGGGTTGTTGCCTGGAGCGGCTGCTGAGCGAGCGGACGCGCTGTTGATTATTCAGCACAAAGGTGATGTATCGAGCCATCTTGGTACTGCAGGTTCAACTGCAGGAATCGCGCCAGCTGCGTCAGCCGCAGCCGGAATTGGAGCGACGGGGGCGCCTGGAGTTGGTCAGCCGATAACAGGCCCAAGTCCTTTGCGTACCGTACCTTACGGCGCGGCAGGAGGCGCGGCAGGAGGCGCGGCAGGAGGCGCGGCAGGAGGCGCGGCAGGAGGTGCGGGTGCTTATGGAGCTGGCCTGAATGGACCGCTTTTACCTGGTACCAAAACAGCGAACCAACAACCGCTTGCCCCATCGGTCAGTCGCGGCCGATACTAAGTACTTACGCTGCGAGTGACAGTCACTTGGCAGTTGTCGTGTGGTTTGGGGTTAAGCAAAGTGGACATACAGCGCCGGGTCGTCATCACAGGGTTTGGATTGGTATCCCCGTTAGGTCTCGATGTAGATCGGTTTTGGCAGAGGCTAGTGTCAGGGGAGTCTGCTATCCGGCCATTTGAGAATCTTCCTCAGGATGCCCTGCCGGTTAGTTGCGGCGGTCAGTGTGTTGAGTTCACCGGGGCGGCCGAAGAGTATGGGCCTGTCGATGGGGCTTTAAAACGCAACATTCGCAAAAACCAAAAAGTGATGGCCCGCGAAATTGAAATGGGTGTCGCTGCTGCTCAGCGAGCCATTTTCCATTCTGGAGTTGCGGGCATCGAGCGCGATCCAGACCGCTATGGCGTGTCGTTCGCCTCGGACTTGATTCTTACCCGGCCCGAAGAGTTCATCGATGGAGTGAAAGCTTGTCACCCTGCCGATGCACCGATTGCTGGGCCGGTCGATCTGCAGCGCTGGCCGGTTGATGGTTTGCCGCAGGTCAATCCGCTATGGCTACTGAAGTATTTGCCAAATATGCCGGCCAGCCATGTGGCTATTTTTAATGATTTTCGGGGTCCCAATAATTCTCTCACCGTGCGTGAAGCTGGGCATAACCTGGTTATTGGTGAGTCAATTTCCGTGATCCGTCGCGGCTGGGCGGATTGCATGGTGGTGGGGGCTACTGGAAGCCGCATTCATCCTTTGCGATCGGTGCACACCGCGATGCAGGAAAAACTAGCGGGCCAGCGGTCTGTGTCGGCTGAGATGGCGCGTCCCTTTGATCGTACTCGAGACGGCGTCGTCTTGGGTGAAGGTGCTGGTGCGATCGTCTTGGAGCGAATGGATAAGGCTCAGCAGCGCGGAGCTCGAATCTGGGGTGAGGTCATAGGATCCGGTAGTTCAATGGCTGGGCTGCTCGATGGGGCGGATCGTGTTGAGCGACTCAAGCAAGGTTTGGTTCGGGCGGTCGAGGCTGCGTTCAGGAATTGCCCAAAACTCCCTAGTTCTCTGCATTTTCATGCTCACGGGGCTGGAAGCACCGATGGGGATTTGGCCGAGGCGCAAGCCATTCGGTTGATTGCGGAGAAGTATGGGTTGGGGAGTGTGCCGGTGGTGGCCGCCAAGAGCTATTTCGGCAGTTTGGGAGCTGGCAGTGCGGCGGTTGAATTGATCAGCAGCTTGTTGGCCCTGGAGCACGGGCACCTATTCGACGTTTTGAATTTCACCCAAGGGGATGATCCCAAGGTTCAGATTGCGTCGAAAAAGGATGCCGCTGGGGATGGATTTGTACACTTGAGTTATACTCCTCAAGGTCAGATCAGTGCGGTGGTTGTCCAGCGTTTTGCTGCCTAATTGCATCTCGACGCCATGTTGACAGTGGTGCTGTTTCGAGATAATCTTTCCCGATTCCCGAAGAACCGCTTTATGGTTCGGTCGGACCATGCTACCGGTTTTCGTTGGCAGGTGTACGACTTGATCTTCCAACCTCATACAAAAACGAGGAAGGTGTCGGTTCCTCGGTGTTCGGCCATGGTTGGAAGAGTTTGGGATTCCCGAGACGAATCCCTTGCTTGCGGGCTCTGAGTGTTGCTGAGGAAAGCTTCTGCTCATCCGCTTCGTTCCAGCGATGGTTCCCGCATAAAGGCCTTGAGCAACCCCCAGTCCAGGACGCATGAATCCTAACGAACTGTTGCGGATTGTTGATTCGCTACACCGCGAAAAAAACATCGATTCGGAAATTGTTTTCCAAGCTATTGAAGCTGCTTTGGTGACTGCAGCCAAGCGTCACTACGGGGAGAACGCCGATATTACGGTACGCATTGCGCGGGATTCAGGCGTAATCTCGGCTATATGTGATGCTAACGAATTGAATCAGGACGAGATTGGACGCATTGGCGCTCAGACGGCCAAACAAGTCATTATTCAGAAAATACGCGAAGCTGAACGCGATTCCTTGATGGATGAGTTCGCTGGCCAAGTCGGGCAGTTGATGACCGGCGTTGTGCAGCGTTCTGATCGAGGTATCACGACCGTCCAGCTTGGAAATATGGAAGCGATTCTGCCGCGAGGCGAGCAGATCCCTGGGGAAAGTTACCATAACGGCGATCGAATTCGGGCCGTCATTTTCGAAGTGAAAGCGGCTGGAAACCGAGTCAAAGTGATTCTCAGCCGTACTCGCCCCCAACTGGTCCAGCGCTTGTTTGAGCAAGAAATCCCAGAAATTGCAGATGGCGTGATCAAAGTAAATGCGATTAGCCGAGAACCTGGGTATCGTAGCAAAGTGGCGGTCAGCAGTTCTGATCAGCGAGTGGATTGTGTGGGTGCATGCGTTGGCATGCGAGGCAACCGCATCAAGAACATCACCAGCGAACTGGCCGGTGAGAGAATCGACATTGTTCGCTGGAGCGATGATCCGCTGGTGCTGATCCCGAATGCTTTGCAGCCGGCCGAAGCTGAGCAAGTTTTGTTATGCGATATGATCGGTCGAGCGATCGTGTTGGTCCGAGAAGACCAACTGTCGCAGGCGATCGGTCGACATGGACAAAATGTTCGCTTGGCCAGCAAGTTGTGCGGTTGGGATATTGAAATCATGACCGCCGATGAGTTGGAAGAGCAGATTCAGCGTGCCGTTTCTAGCTACATGGAGCTGGAAGGCATGACCGAGGAATTGGCTTCGCGATTGGTTGAGCAAGGTTATCTTTCCTACGACGACTTGTCTGTAATCGAGCCAGACATGTTGATGGAAATGGGAGATTTGACAGCCGAGCAGGTCGATGCCCTGGTTAATCAGGCTGAAGAACGGGCCTTGGAAGCCGAAGAGGCTGAGAACGAACAGAAACGCTTGCGACGTGAAGCGTTGGAACGAGGTGAAGTGCCACCTCCATTGCCCAAGAGCGAACGCAAAGGTTCCCGCTCCGAAGGTGACGATGCAGGTCGAGCCGTCTCCGAGGGGGATGCTTAGTTTTGCGTTAGAGAGAAGAATCAGCTTTTTGTGAGTGGTCTACCGGTTGATTGTGTGAATGAAGATGACTGCAACCGCTAGACCGAATCTACTTTACTGTGAGAATGAACGTTAGGTGATCATAGCCAAGCATTGACAATAGCCGGAAGGGACAGTTCGCTCGCGAATTGTCTTGTTGGACCAACGATCGGGCCAGAACCACGCCCGTCGTAGGAGATAACTCATGAGAAGCTGATAGATTAGAAGAACCTTCGAGGATAGTGACCAAGTGCCAGTACGTATTTACGCGCTAGCGAAAGACCTTAAAGTAGACAGCAAAGATCTTGTTACGATATGCAATAAGATCGGAATTATTGGCAAAGGCTCTGCGTTGGCGAGCCTGGAAGATGACGAGGTAGCTCGTGTCAAGAAGTATCTAGCCGGAGGTGCCGCTGCGAATGCAGGCGCTGCACCAACTGCGGCGGGCCCAACTTCTTCTGCTGCCACTCCCACGCCATCTGCAACCGTTGCTCCGATAGCTCCCATTCCACCTCGGCAGGATCCTGCGATTTCTCCGATTGAGCGAGCTAGCCGACCGATCGGAATTATTCGAGGTGCTTCGGGATCAAGCGAAAGCAAGCAGGCAGCGGCAAGCCCGTCGGCCAAGGCGGCTACTTCTGAGCCAATCGTTGAAGCACCGCCTGATGCACCAATGCAACCCGTTGAGGTTGCGTCACCCGTAGCACCTACGGTAGCCCCTGTTAGCGAAGCGGTACCCGATGCAGTTGCAACTCCGATACCGGCTGCTTCCGAGCAGACCGCACCTGCTGTCGAGACCTACACTCGCGAAGACTACGCTCGCGTCGCACCTGGGGGTGGCGGAGGTAAGATCCGCATGATAGGGTCGCGCTCTTCCAAGGCTACGCCTGAAAAAGAGAAAGAACGCACACCAGAAAAGTCTGCTGAAGATAAAGCGAAGAGACCAGCTGGACCTCGCGCACCAGTGATTAATTTGGCGCGAATCCCGAAATCAGGTCAAGCTCCTCCTCCTCAGCGTCAGCGCAACGAGCCAGCTCCACAGAAGCCTGAGATTAGGTTGACCAAAGATTCGTTGTCGGGACACAAGACTGGTTCGAAGGCCCAGCTTGAAGAATTGCAGCAACGAGAAGCTGCAGCCTCGGCAGCGGCCCCTGGTAGGCAGAAGCACGGAAAGACAGCTGAGCCAAGCACAGCGGCTGCTCCATTCGCAGCCACTGGTGGTTTGACTGAATTCAAAAACGCAGCGGAAAAAGCTCGCGCTAAACATAAGCGTCCTGGGGCGGATGACGATGAAGTCGATCTACCAAAGAAAGCCGCAGCTGGTGTTTCGCAAGCCCGAGCAGAGCGAACCAAGAAGAAGTTCCGAGGCCCTGAAGAGGTTGAGGATGAATCGACTCGTACTGAAGACGATCGTCGTGCAGCTCGGCGCAAAACACTAACGCGCCGCGGTAACAACACAGCAGCTCCACGAAAAGAAAAGAC
Source organism: Pirellula sp. (assembly GCA_032116775.1). Taxonomy (GTDB): domain Bacteria; phylum Planctomycetota; class Planctomycetia; order Pirellulales; family Pirellulaceae; genus JAFLCP01. The sequence goes on from JAUMAI010000389.1 coordinate 15,711, forward strand.
TGCTTTGGAACTCCCTTGCAACATCCGCAGCTTCTCCGAAGCAGCGGGTGTAACGGCAGCCAAAGTGCTAAAGTCCTTGATGTCTATGGGCAAGATGCTCAACATCAACGCAGCCCTGGACGAAGAGACTGCTCATTTGTTGGCCGCTGACTTGGGTGTAGAATTAGAGTTCAGGAAGCCGGAATCACTTGAGAACGAGATGATTCAGCAAATCGAGAGTCAGGAAGATTCCGCCGAGGATCTCGTACCACGTCCACCGATTGTTACCTTCTTGGGTCACGTCGACCATGGTAAAACGTCGCTGTTGGATTACTTGATCGGTACCAAGATCGTTTCTGGTGAAGCTGGTGGTATCACCCAGCAAATTAGAGCCTATCAAGTTGACAAAGATGGAAAGCGAATCAGCTTTGTCGACACGCCAGGTCACGAAGCTTTTACCGAAATGCGAGCTCGTGGAGCGAACGTTACGGATATTGCGGTGCTTGTGATTGCAGCCGATGACGGAATCATGCCGCAGACCGAAGAGGCAATTAGCCATGCTAAGGCTGCCGGCGTACCTATCGTTGTGGCTCTGAACAAAATCGATTTGCCAGGTGCAAATCCAGATCGTGTAAAAACACAAATGACCCAGTTCGGGCTCACGCCCAGCGAATGGGGTGGTGATGTTGAAGTGGTGCCAACCAGCGCGATCACCGGCCAAGGTATGGACATATTGTTGGACACACTTTTGACGGTAGCCGAATTGCATGACTATCGTGCTAACCCAGATCGCGATGCGATGGGTATTGTGCTCGAATCAGGACAGGCCAGCGACCGAGGTGTTATTGCAAAGATCATCGTCCAAAATGGTACGCTGAAGGTTGGAGATATCGTGGTTTGCGGTACATCCCATGGACGCGTCAAAGCAATCTATGACACCATGCGTCCCAATAAGATGATGTCGTTAGCTGGGCCTTCAATGCCAGCGAATATCACCGGTCTCGATATACCGCCTAATGCGGGTGATCGTTTCTATGTCATCGATGATATCGCGAAAGCTCGTGAAATTGCTGCTAGTCGTGCTGAATCAACACGCGAACAGTCGCTCTCGGGCACCAGCACTAAGGTATCCTTCGAAGCCTTCCAAGAACTGCTACAGTCAGGCAAGTTAGGTAAGAAGGAAGATAAGGTACAACTCAATTTGATTATCCGTGCCGACGCTCGTGGTTCGCTCGAAGCGATCGAAAAGGAAATATCAAAACTAGAACAGCATCCAGAAGTGGATATTCGGATTCTGCAAAAGAGCGTGGGTGGTATCACTGTGGCTGACGTCACCTTGGCTCATGCCTCTCAAGGTGTGATCGTTGGGTTTAACGTTATTCCAGATGAACAAGCCCGAGCTTTGGCAGAAGAACGCCAAGTTGAAGTACGTCGTTACGACATCATCTACAAGTTGGCGGAAGATATTAAAGCGATCATCGAAGGACGTTTGCGTCCGGAAGAACGCGTTATTGAATTGGGTCGCGCCTTGGTCAAGCAGGTCTTCTCCATCAGTCGAGTTGGAGCGATCGCTGGTTGTTATGTCGCCCACGGTTCGATCGAGCGTGGTTGCCGAATTCGGGTCAATCGTGATGGGCGTACGATCGGCGACTATGCCCTCGATTCTTTGAAGCGTCATAAAGACGACGTCAAAGAAGTACCACGCGGCATGGAATGCGGTATCAAGCTGTCGGGCTTCAATGACATTAAACCGGACGATGTGTTGGAGGCTTATAAGATCGAGGAAGTTGCTCGTACGCTGGATTAATACCACGTCGGCCATCTTTCCAGGTTCTAGGAGTTCCAAAAATCATGTCGTCACGTCGTTTATTGAAAGCTGCTGAAGCCATTCGCGAAGTCGTGAGTATGGCTATCCTTACCGAGCTTCGTGATCCTCGTATTCAGGATGTCACGGTGGTTGGTGTAGAAGTGGCTCCTGATATGCGCTCAGCCAAAGTGGCTGTCAGTATCATGGGGCCTGAGAGCAAGCAGCAATTGGCTCTGCGAGGTTTGGAGAATGCCAGAGGTTTTCTGCAATCACGCATCGCAGACCGAATCGACACTCGGTATACCCCCAAGCTGCAGTTCGTAGCCGATCAAGGTGTTAAGAAGTCGATTGAAGTCGGCAAGATTCTCGAGCAACTGGCTGCCGAGCGGCAGGCGAACGAGCAAGCAAAGTTGGCAGCAGATGGGCAATCGGCTTCAGCCGATATCGATCCCGATGCTGAGGAGCCATTGGCCGGTGATGATGCTGCTCAGGACGATCTGCTTGATGATGGCTCGGCTGAGGATAAAGTTTGATCACGAATCAAACGGAAAGATTGCGACGCTCTACAGCGTTTTGAAATCAAGAAAATATTAGGGAACGGTGGCGCTTAGTGAAGCGACCACTTCAATGTACAACCGAAGTTTCACTCACACCCACCAGGTGATGCATGAGTAGCAGTAATCGCGGTGAAAGAATCGAAGCGTTGCAGAAGTTGCTGAAGAAGCACTACAAGCCGATTGCTTTGCCATCGGGTCGCACCGTATTAGAGAATTTAGTTTATGCCTGTTTGCTGGAAGATGCCAAATTCGAAGTAGCTGATGAACTGTTCGCTAAATTGCAGCAGGATTACTTCGATTGGAATGAGACCCGCGTTACGACAATCACAGAGCTGGCCGAAGTTTTCAGTATTCACCCAATGCCGGTGCAAGCTGCATTGCGAGTGAAGAAAGTCCTACAGGCAATTTTCGAGGCTCGCTATGCCTACGATATCGAGGACTTGTTGAAGCTGAATCTGGGTAAGGCAACCGAGACTGTGGAATCATGGCTTCCCAGCAGTAAATTTGTGTCTGCCTATCTGCAGCAAAATTCCTTCGGCGGGCATGCAATCGGTATCGATAATTCCGCAATGCAAGCCCTTGTCGGGACCGGCATCGCACAGTCAGCAGACGTTCAGAAAGGTACTGTTTCTGGACTCGAACGCGCGGTTCCTAAAGCTAAAGGTCCGGAGTTGTTTTCGCTGCTTCATCAATTTGCAGTCGAGTATGTCAGCGATAAAAAGGCTCCCGGTGTACAGGCTATTGTGGCTGAACTAGGTGTTGAACCGCCAGCCAGGAGCACTAAGGCACCACCACCAGCTGCCAAGGGAGTTAAGGTTGCGGAAAAACCTATCGAGAAACCCGTAGAAAAAGCAGCTGAGAAAGCCTCTGCTGCCCCAGCAAAAAAGATAGAGAAGAAAGAGCCTGAGAAGAAAGAGCCACCCAAGTCGCCGCCAGTCGCATCCCCCAAGCCGGTCGCAAAACCTGTGCCAGGTAAAAAGAGTTCACCACCGCTAGCCGGCAGAGTGCCAAAGCCTGATTCGATAAAAGCAGACGCGGCCAAGACCGATTCGAAAGCTAAGCCAGCTCCTCCTAAAGCGGTCTCCAAGGATTCTGGCGCTAAATCAGGCAAGGGTGATACCCGTAAACCTGCTAAACCAGCCGCTGGAAAAAGCCCACCTCCCAAGGGTACCAAAAAGCCGACAACCAGCAACAAAGGCATTGCCAAGAAAAAGCCAAAATAAGCATTGCCACAAAGGCGAACTAGCGAAAGCCTTCAGGCTACAAACGCTTGGTAGAACATAGTTCGGCCAAGCGTTTTCTGTTGGTTTATAATCAGTAAGGACAAGCGTTTCAATTCTTCTGAATCCTGGATCTTTTGTATGGCAGGCCATTCCCACTGGGCAGGAATCAAACACAAAAAGGCTCATATCGACAGCAAGAGAAGCAAAGTCTGGAGCAAGCTTTCTAAGGCCATTATCGTCGCCGCGAAGCTAGGTGGTGGCGATCCCGGTATGAATCCCAGGCTGAGGACTGCA
>JAUMAI010000390.1:0-15097 GCA_032116775.1 Pirellula sp.
TAACCTAGATAAAAAGAGGAACGAAATGTTGATTTACTGAAACATCACCTCCGTCACTTCAATCATCATGCAATCTCCCGCACCGAACCAAGGCACCCTACTGTTAGTCGACGATGATCGCTGGTTACTGGACTCGATGAGTCAGTGGCTGGAGGGAGAGGGATTTAAGGTGACTCCCTGCTGGCGAGCCGCTGATGCGAAGAAAAAACTTGCCGCTGAAACCTTTGACCTAATCTTGTGCGATATTCGCCTGGACGACGGAGATGGATTCGAGGTTTTGGAATACGCTCGCAAACATGCTCCTTCGACCCCATTTCTGATGATGACAGGCTACGGTGGGCCCGACAGTGGTGCGGAAGCGGTCTCCAAGGGAGCATTTGATTTGCTCACCAAACCGCTGATCGACCAGGAACTTTTAACTGCACTCAAACGGGCCCGTCAACAAAGGCTTATTGCCGACGAAAATGAACGTCTTAAGGCGGAACTCGATCGTCGTTTTGGCATGGAGAACATCCTGAGCCATGACTATCGCATGCTGAAGATCTTTGAGGTGATAGAAGCCATTGCCGATGCCCGGGCTACGGTCCTGATCACTGGCGAGAATGGCACAGGTCAGTCGATGATTGCACGAGCCATTCATAGGCGGAGCAAACGCCGCAACTCTCCATTTGTTGAAGTCGCCTGCGGTGCCTTACCTGATACATTGCTTGAGAGCGAACTATTTGGTCACATGGCAGGTGCCTTTACCGGAGCCTCTCACAACAAGATCGGTAAATTCAAACAAGCCGATGGTGGAACGATATTCCTGGACGAAATCGGTACAGCAACGGCCGCTTTACAAGTCAAGTTGCTCCGAGTGCTCCAGGAGTTTCAGTTCGAGGCCTTGGGAGGTAATGAAACTTTCAGTGTCGATGCGCGAGTGATCTTGGCAACCAATGAAAACTTGGAAGAACAAGTCCGCTTAGGAAAATTCCGTCAGGACTTATTCTATCGAATCAACGTAATCCACTTACAACTTCCCGCCCTACGCGAGCGCATCGGTGACTTGCCATTGCTGGTTGAACATTTCTTGCAGGAAAGTCGGCAGGAATTCGGCAAAGACATCGAGGGCTTCACCCCAGAAGCCTTACAGCTAATGACTCAATATCATTGGCCGGGCAATATTCGTGAGTTGGAAAACGTCGTCCAACGGGCTGTCCTATTGGGCAAACGCTCGGTCTTGGAAGCGGTCGACTTACCCCCTCAGTTCCAACGCCGCGATTCGCATCACTCATCGGCTGTAGCCGTTGTATCGGATGGGCTTAGGCAAGCCATGACGTTGCCTGAAAAGCAGATCATCCTCAACGCACTTCAGGCCAATCGCTGGAATCGAAACCTGACTGCTGAACAACTGGGTATTAATCGCACCACTTTGTACAAGAAAATGAAAAAACTTGGACTTCAGGACGTACCTCAGGAATAGGCTGATTGTGCGACTCGATTTCAGGCCTTGAATCATAAAAAATATCGGCGGCAAGCCCTGCCCGCATGGTGGTCTAAAAGCATCATGAGAATTGGCAAGGCAACCGCTGATCTTCTTTTCTAATCGGCCTTAGTTCCCTTTCTTATTTCGACGCAGCACCAGCATCGGACATTCCATGGAAGGGATTGACACTCACCCTAGGGAGCCAGGGACAAATTTAACGATCGTCAAGGCTTTAACGCTCTAGTCGTCCGCTTGACCACGTTAAAGGGCCGTACCTATAATCCCCGCTTATTCTGTCGGCGATGGAGTTGAGCAACTGCTTTCGGATCACCACGGTCAGGTGCTTTCTCCCGTCTCTCGATTTCAGAATCGAAGACAGAACGCAAAAGCTAAAACCCGAAAAGATCGAACTCGAATAGAACGAACACGGTAGCAAAATGAAAATTCATGAATTCCAAGCCAAGCAGCTATTTCGTAAAGCTGGCGTACCAGTGTTGGCCAGTCATGTTGCGAAAAGTGCTGAGGAAGCCAAGAAAGCTTTTGAAAGCTTGGGAGGCCCTGTCGCTGTTGTTAAAGCTCAGATCCATGCGGGTGGTCGTGGCAAGGGAACGGTCATCGGCAACCCGAACCAACGCGGCGTGCAATTGGTGAAGAGCTCCGATGAGGCTGGCAAGGTAGCTCAAGCGTTGCTCGGTAATAAGTTGGTAACCATCCAAACTGGCCCCGCAGGTAGCGAAGTTCGTCAGGTGCTGGTGGAGCAGGGTTGCCAAATTGCACGAGAATTGTACTTGGGAATCGTGGTCGATCGAGCTGCCTGCAAACCAGTTCTGATGGTCAGCAGCGAAGGTGGCGTAGAAATCGAAAAAGTCGCTGAAGAAACCCCAGAGAAAATTTTCAAGGAACATTTTGATCCGCAACGAGGATTAGACAGCTTCCAGGTTCGCAAGCTGTGCAAGAAGTTAGACATCACTGGACCAGCCGCCAGAAGCGCTGAATCGTTCATGAAAAAACTGTGCAAGTTTTTCGTGGAATACGATTGCTCGCTCGTCGAAGTCAACCCATTAGTGATCACCGTTAACAACGAGGTGATCGCCTTGGATGCCAAGGTTACTTTCGATGATAACGCTATATTCCGTCACCCCGATGTGAAAGAGTTACGTGATATTGGCGAAGAAGAACCAGCCGAAGTGCGTGCTGGCAATGCTGGTCTCAGCTACGTGAAACTAGAAGGTACGATCGGTTGCTTGGTGAACGGTGCCGGACTCGCGATGGCGACCATGGACATCATCAAGTACCACGGTGGTGCTCCTGCTAACTTCCTGGATGTGGGTGGAGGTGCCAACACTCAACAGGTAACCGAAGCATTCCGCATTCTTTTGGCGGATCCGAATTGCAAAGCAGTTTTGGTTAATATTTTCGGTGGCATCGCACGTTGCACGACCATTGCCACCGCGCTCATCGAAGCATCGAAAGAAGTCGGCTTCAATGTTCCTCTAGTCGTGCGACTGGAAGGTACGGAAGTCGAAGAAGGAAAACGCATGCTGAAAGAAAGCGGTCTAGATATGATCGCCGCAGATGGCCTGACGGATGCAGCCAAGAAGGTTGTAGCGGCAGCAGCTTCAGCCGCGTAGTTACTACTACGCGTGGCCGATTCATTGATTCATCTTTGCTCCATTTAATCCATTTTGAGATCTATAAAGTCCCATGAGTATTCTGGTCAATCGCCAAACCCGCGTCATCTGCCAAGGCATCACCGGTAAAGCGGGAGCTTTTCACACCAAAGGCTGCAAAGATTATGGCACTCAAATGGTCGGTGGGGTGACGCCAGGTAAGTCTGGTGAGCTTGTAGAAGGCTTGCCCGTTTTTGATACCGTGGAAGAGGCTGTGAAGCAAACCGGCGCCAATGCGACGATGATCTTTGTGCCACCCCCATTCACTGCCGATGCGATTTTGGAAGCGGTCGACGCTGGTATCGAAGTCATTGCGGCCATCACTGAAGGTGTGCCGGTGCTGGATATGGTTCCAGTGTATGAGACCGTTCGCAAGAGCAAGAGCGTGTTGATTGGCCCTAACTGCCCCGGTTTGATCACTCCCGGCGAGTGCAAAATCGGTATTATGCCCGGCTACATCCATAAGCCCGGGAAAGTGGGCATCATGAGCCGATCGGGAACACTTACCTATGAGGCCGTTTGGCAAACAACTCAGCTCGGTTTAGGCCAATCGACTTGCGTTGGCTTAGGTGGCGACCCGATCGTCGGTACTTCATTCATCGACCTATTCGAACGCTACCAGAAGGACGACCAAACAGAAGTCATTCTGATGATTGGTGAAATCGGCGGGAACGCAGAAGAAGAAGCAGCCGCTTACGTCAGGGCACACGTTACCAAGCCGGTAGCAGCCTTTATTGCCGGCCGAACTGCTCCTCCTGGCAAACGCATGGGACACGCAGGTGCCATCATCACTGGAGGTAAAGGTACCGCAGCGGAAAAAGTAGCTGCCCTGGAAGACGCTGGAATCGTGGTCGCTCCATCCCCAGCCGAAATGGGACAAGCTGTTGTGGAAGCTATTCGACGCCGCAAGTAATGACTCAGTGAAACCTACCCGGGCATCCGCTCAAAACAGAAGCGGATCAGGCGGGAAGAAGACCAACCTACAGGCCCGCTTGTGCGATTCTGCCAAGCGGGCTTTTTGTTTAATCCACTCAAATACTAACTGACTGATATATACTAACTGACTGATATACCTGCCAACTTCTTGAGCACTTCGCGATACTTCTCGGCTGTCTTTTCAACAATCTCTGGCGGTAGGGGAGGGGGAGACGAATTGCGATCCCAGCCACACTGCATTAACCATTCTCGAACAAATTGCTTGTCAAAAGAAAGCTGGCTGCGTCCAGGTTGGTAACTTTCTGCAGGCCAGAACCTTGAACTATCAGGGGTCAGTACTTCATCGACCAAGATCAATTCCTTTTCATACCAACCCCATTCCAACTTGGTATCCGCGATTAGAATTCCTTTCTTGGCCGCTATTTCCGCCCCAGCTTTGTACACTTGCAGACTGAGATCTCGCAATCGCGAAGCGACCTGCTCACCAACCGCTTTCGCCATAAATTCAAAGGAAACGTTTTCATCGTGCCCCGTTTCCGCTTTGGTAGCTGGAGTAAAGATCGGGCTGGGCAGTTTATCGCATTGGGACAGCCCAACCGGTAGGTCGATCCCACAGACCGATCGCGATTTCTGATACTCTACCCAGCCAGACCCCTCGAGATACCCACGAATAACACACTCAAATGGCACAACTTGCGATTTGCGCACGACCATAACGCGGCCCTCTAAAATATGGGCCTCTGGCAGCTTTTTCACTTCATCTGGCACTTGATCTGAGATCAGATGGTTGGTTACGGGGAGCTGACTGAACCAGAAACAGCTCATCTGGGTGAGCACTTTTCCTTTATCCGGAATGCCATTGGGGAGGATATAATCAAATGCTGAGATTCGGTCCGTACTGACGATCAGCAGTCGATCCCCAAGATCATAGACATCGCGGACTTTTCCACTGCGTTTTGGGAACGGTAGGTTGGTTGTCAGGACGCAAGAGGACATAATAGCCTTCCGAAAAATAACTAGCCTTGGATGCCGTGCATATGATTGCAGGAAACCGATGATTGGATTAGATTCGCGCAGCGATGCAAGAGCCTTTTTCGATATCATCTCTTTCAAAGCAACTTATCGCAACCGGTGAGGTTGCCGTGGCCCGCGGTGTTGGTTCCAAAACTCGATTTCGCCACACAAGAAGACTTGGCATTTGTCTAGTACTACGGGAAAGCAATTACTAATCCATGGCCGGCTTGCGTTTTGAACTTCCCAAATCGTTTCAGATGGATCCATTAGCGTGGCAGACCGCCTACCTAACTGGAATCGAAGGCCTGCCTTGGTTCTGCCGACGTACCAGACTGGACTCCGAATTGTCGATCGAACGCTCAATAGACGAGTCCGCTAGGCTCAGCTTGGTTTGGCCAACGGAAACTTATGGTCCATTACTGCTTTCAACCACCAGCCTACGAACCAACTCACTGCAGTATGACATGGGACTAGAACTGGCGCGAGGAACGATTAATCGTGTCCGCTGCCAGGCTTTCGAATGGCAACGTCTTGGACTTCGACTATCCGAAAATTTCCTCAATAGCTCTGCTAACTCGCTCGATAGTTTTCTGGATGCGATTTTGACTCCCACCGCACACGACAATTCACAGGCCGTAGCTTCTGCAATCGAGGAAGCTTTAGTCGCCAATCATGAATTATGCCGGGGCTATACCGAACAGGCTTTAGCTGCTCGACACGCAACGGAAACAAGATTATCGACATTGCTGGGCGTTCAGTTACCATTTCAACCGCTGGAAAACCTAGCATCCTTTCCTCTCGCCGCACTTTCGAATACCGTTGGTATTCCACTAGAGTGGAACCAAATCAGCTCTCGCTCTGGAAAATCAGATTACGTTATTCCAGATGCTCAATTGCAGTGGGCGAGACAAAACAGCCTCCGGATATGTGCTGGCCCGCTGATATCTCTCCATTCCGCTTCGTTACCGGAATGGTTAATGCTCGTTGATGACCCATTCGAGCAATTTCTGACGGGAGCTATTGAACATATCAAAGAAACAGTCATGCGTTACCGCGGGAAGGTTCACTTGTGGCATGTAGCTGCAGGACTCAACACCCCTTCTGATCTTCGCTTGACCGATGAGCAAGCCTTACGTCTTGCAGTTCATGCCATCCAAACCGTTCGCAGCTTAGACGATCGTGCTGCAGTCATTCTCAGCGTGGATCAGCCATGGTGCGAGTACTTAGGTGGCTACCAAGAAGCCGTTTCGCCGTTGCACTTTGTCGATGCCTTAATTCGAGCCGATCTTGGTTTGAGCGGAATTGGTTTAGAAATAAATCATGGGTATTGGCCGAACGGTAGCTTGCCGCGAGACTTGCTTGAATTTAACCGATTGGTCGACCAGTGGTCGCTGCTCGGACTTCCCTTAATGGTTCTTCTGCGACAACCTCTTAGCTTGGATCTTGATCGCAATTCCAATTCAAAAGTTGGGATTGTTTCCAAGTGGTATCCATACTCGGCGGCTGAAACAGTCACAGATAGCCTGCCGCCGATCGATAAAAGTCGCGGCAAACGCCGACATACGACCCCCGCATTTTCTAATGCCTCGCCCCCTGCCGCTCATGAGGTAGTAGAACTGATGTTGGCGAAGCAAGCAGTGCAGGGGATACTATGGAATCAGCTCACCGATTCAGGCTCGCACCAATATCCCAATGCAGGGTTCTATAGTGCCAGCGGAGAAAAACGGCCAACCGTAGATCAATGGCTGCAACTGCGACAGCAACATCTCACCTAATCGACGCCACACACCATCAAAGATATCGAAGGTTGCTGCAAATATTTCTCTGCTACCCGCTTCAAATCGTCGCGGCTCACGCTGCGATATCGAGCTACGATTTCTTCAGCAGTCTCCCAAGTCCGACGACTCAACCAAGCAGAACCGACCGTAAACAATCGGCTTGAACTCCGCTCTGAAGCTAAGATGATACTCGCAGATATTTTCCGCAGTGCCTGCTCAAGCTCCTCACTGCTTGGTGGCTCTACAAAACCAGAATGAATCACTTTTTCAAAAATCGCTTTGACCGAATCAAATTCATCAGGGCTCGCGCAGAGATAAGCTTGCAGCAAACCAGCATCATCGTACTCCTGACTAAACAGTGCGGCCCCTTCCGCCATGCCTGTATCGATCAACTCCCAGAAAGTTCTGCTTCCGGTTTCATCTCCCAGTACAGTGGCGAGCAAACGCATCGCATACCGATCAGGATCTTGCCTGCTAGGACCAGGTGATAGACGTATCCAATAGTTCTGATGTGCTGAGTCGACCGGCATCACAGAATCAACCGGCTGAATTTTTACTTCGCGACTTTCACGCTTCTTGGCACCTGTGCTCCAGGCCTGCGAGAATTCTGCGACTTCGTCTACCAGGCGGTTGAAGTCGACCTTCCCTGTAGCACATACACACATATTACCGGTGGCGTACCGCTCTCGATGATAAGCAGCCATCTGCTCAACCGTCAACGCTTGCACCGACTGATTCGTGCCGAGCACTCGAGCTGAGAGTGGGTGGGGACCAAAGTAAAGCTCCATCGCTTTTTCAAAACCACCATATGGCGGCTGGTCGTCATACATGGAGATTTCTTCTAAGACGACTTGCTTCTCTGTCTCGAACTCTTGCGGATCGAGGAGTGGTGTCATCATATCGCACAAAAGATCGATGACAGGCTTTTGGAATTCCGGAAGGACAGTCGCATGATAAACAGTGCGTTCCTCGGATGTATACGCATTGGCAGATGCGCCCAGTCGATCGAACTGCTTATTGATTTCAGCCGCGTTTCGACTCGCTGTTCCCTTAAATACCATGTGCTCCAAGAAATGACTAACACCAGCCACTGCAGGCGTTTCGTCTCGTGCGCCTGTGTTGACAAAAATGCCATAGGACGCAGTGAGAGCTTGTGGATGGATCTCAGCGATAACCTCTAAGCCATTTGGTAGTTTAGCTTGCCGAAATTCCACTTGGTAACTCCAATTCGACTTCACCGAGAGTCACAATAGTGAAACCGTTCGGTGGATTTTCTAAGAAATATCTTTGTAAACTCTCGGTGGCCAAGTCGTTGATTTCTGCTTGAGTTTCATCGAGCGGAACAACTCTTCCGAGATAAAACCAATCGGAAGCCATTTGCGAGGCTCGTCCAAGAGACGATTCCTGCTCCATCACCAACGACGTGCGCATGCGTGCCTTCCAACAAGACAACTCATCCTCATCAATACCCTGGCCAAGGGAATTAATGGTCTGCCAAACTACATCGATGGTTTCTTGAGCTCGCTGCGTTGTTGTGCCCGCATAACAGAGTGTGCTACCACAACCGAATAATGAATGCGGCGATGCCGAAACCGAATAAACCAAGCCTCGCTTTTCACGAACCTCGGTAAATAGCCTAGAACTTAGGCCATCGCTTAAGATTCCAATGAGCGCCCGAGCGCGATAATAGTCGGGATGTCCGTAAGGAACACTATTGTAGGCCATCGCTATGTGCGTCTGCTGCGACGGGTGGCGAATATGCTTGTACGCTGGCACTGAGATCGGGACCGGCATTGGCTCGACATTACCACGCTTCCACCCTCCCAGCAGTTGCTCAACCTGCTTTACCAGCGCATCCCAATCGATTGCGCCAGCCACCGATAAAATCGTCCCTTGCGGAATATATCGGCGTCGATGAAAGTCGACGATATCGCGTCGTTTAAGCCCCTCGATATCAACTTTTTCTCCCAGGGGAGAGCGCCCCAGCGCCCCTGGATAACGGATCTTTTTTAAATCTCGAAAGCAGCGTTGAGCAAGTTCATCTTCCAGACCATGCAGCTCTTGTAGAGCTCCTGCCTTAGAGTCATCTACCTCGTCGGCAGGTATCATCGGCTCACGAATGATCTTGGTAAAGATTTCCAAAACCTCGGGAAGCACCTCCGCCATCATCGAGGCGTGGAAAGACATATGGTACGTCGATAAACCATCGTCGCGTTCGACGCCCAAACAGTCGAGCCGATCCATAATATCTCGACTCGATAAATCAGCCGCCCCCCTCTGCACCATATCCCCGCACACGGACGCCAAGCCTTGAGAACCTTCTGGTTCATGCATAGTCCCGGCAGGAACATTCAAGCACATTGCTGCCGACTTCAACCACGGCATCGGTTCAGCTATGAGGATCAGGCCATTATCAAATTGGTGCGACAGCAGTTTTTGGGGCATGGGCTTTTTCTACTTATCGGAAGATCTAGAACTCTTCGTGCTCTTGCTAGCGCTCGAATCGCTCTTGGCAGATTCCGACTTGCTCGAACTATCAGACGACGGTTTGTCAGCCTTAGCTCCTTTTTGATAGGAGTCGCTTCGATAATCCGTTTGATAAAAACCACTACCTTTAAAAACAATCGCCGCCCCTGTTCCAATCAAGCGCCGAAGTTTCTTTTTCTTACAGGCAGGGCACTTTGTTTCCACAGGATCGTTGATACCCTGGAAAAGTTCGAATGTGTGGCCACATGCATCGCACTGATAATCGTACGTTGGCATTTAACAAAACTCCGCTTAACACATTAAGAACACGACGGGTAACAAACCCAACTCATTCTAGACCAGTTGGGCTGTCATAACTTGCCCTCAGCTCAGATTTCACGAACTAACTCTGAGGTGCCCCTGCGGACAGGATAACCTGACTCGGCCGCACAACACGGTCATGCAACATGTACCCTTTCCTGAGCTCTTGCAAAATATTTCCTGCCGGAACTTCTGCGTGAGGTACCTGCGTTAGAGCTTCATGATAGTTGGGGTCAAACGGCTTACCAACCGCTTCGATCGGCAAACAGTGATGCTTGTTCAATACAGTAAGAAATTGAGACTGAACCATCTGAATGCCTTGGGCCACTCCACCATTGGGATCGGAAGCCTTAGCGGCGTCCAAAGCACGCGTGAGATTGTCAGCGACTTCCAGAATATCTTTTAGCAATCCTATCGTCGCAAACTTGAGTTGTTGTTCGGTATCACGATAGATGCGTTTTCGGAAATTCTCTAATTCAGCTTGAGCTCGTAAGACGCGCGCATTGGCCTCAGCCAAATCCTGCTTGAGCTTATCCGTCGAGTCCCCACTGGCCGCCGAATTAACCTGCCCATCTTCTCCATGCACACGATCTACGCTCTCAGAGTCTTGCGCATTGTTCTCTGCATCACCACTCATCTCAATTACCTCTCTTCCGTCTTTTGTGTCTCATCACTCACTGGCTCGTCACCCACGAAGTAATCACGAATGCGTTCCAGAAATGATTTCCTATGAGGCGTTACCTGCTCATGATCTAATGCTGCCAATTCGCGAAGCAATTCTTCTTGTCGAGTCGTCAGTTTTTTCGGAACTTCGATAAACGTATGAACCAACAAATCACCTTTTCGTCCGGAGTGCGGATCGGGCATTCCCTGGCCTCGAATTCGGAAGACATCGCCACTCTGCGTTCCCGCAGGGATAGTTAGTTCTTTGGCTCCGCTTAGAGTAGGAACCTCCACAACAGTACCGAGGGCCGCTTGTGAAAAACTGATCGGTAGCTGGAGTTGTAAGTCACTTCCATCACGCCGAAATAACGGATGTGCCTTGATATGTATGAAGCAATAAGCGTCGCCCGCTGGTCCTCCATCCGGACTCGGTTGGCCTTGTCCCGTTAAACGGACACGCATCCCATCATCGATCCCGGCTGGAATGGGAACTTCCAGTTTAACTTCCTTAGGTTGCAACCCCGAACCATCACAGTTTTTGCAAGGGTTCGAAATCGTCTTGCCACTTCCGCGACAAGCGGGACAAGTTGTCTGGACACGCAAAATCCCGGTGGCCTGAACCACTTGACCCTGCCCCCGGCAGCGTCGACAGGTCTCAGGACTTGAACCTGGCGCGGCTCCAGATCCTTCGCAACTGTCACACACCACATGCCGAACAAGCTTGACTTCTTTTTTGACTCCTGCAGCTGCCTCTTCCAGTGTAAGAGTGATGTCGCACCGAACATCGGCTCCTCGCCGGGCTCTTCCACGTCCTCGTCCGCCACCAAAGAAATCATCAAAGATCGTTCCTCGAAACATCTCACCGAAATGTTCGAAGATATCTTCCATATCGTTGCCTCCAGCTTGCTGCTGGACACCGGCATGACCGAATTGATCGTATCGCTGACGCTTCTCGCTATCGTTCAATACCTCGTAAGCTTCGGCAACTTCCTTGAACTGAACGACTGCAGACTCATCGTTTTGATTACTATCGGGATGATACTTGATTGCCAACTTGCGATAGGCGCGCGCGATATCTTGCTGTGAAGCCTCGCGAGCAATACCTAAAACCTCGTAATAGCAACGTTTTCCAGCCATCTCATCCTCAAAAAGCAAAAAAGGACCACACTTCCGCTTTGGAGGTGTGGCCCTTTGGCTAATAAGCCTAAACCAAGCGGTTACTAATCCGCAACCTTAAGCAACTACGCCTTCGGCACGGTGCTTCTTCTTATCGTCCTTGTCGAAGGTGGTAACCAATGCTTCTGTCGTCAGCATCAAACCCGCGATACTAGCAGCATTGGTCAAAGCGGTTCTTACTACCTTCACTGGATCGATAACGCCAGCCTTCAGCAAATCAACATATTGACCGCTGTAAGCGTCATAGCCCATGCTTCCAGTCTTCTGACTGACTTCATCAACCACTACAGAACCATCAATACCAGCGTTATCAGCAATTTGTCGAAGCGGTGCGCTCAAGGCATGCAAGACAATGGTTGCGCCGATCTTTTCGTCACCTTTGAGGCTATCTCGGCAAGCTTCTACAGCTTCTGCAGTGCGAAGCAAAGCTACACCACCACCAGGCAGAATACCTTCTTCGACAGCGGCGCGGGTCGCATGCAAAGCATCTTCCACACGCGCCTTCTTCTGCTTCATATCAGCTTCGGTTTCAGCGCCAACGCTGATAACTGCTACACCGCCAGCCAACTTAGCCAAACGCTCTTGCAGTTTCTCTTTGTCGTATTCGCTGTCGGTTTGCTCCAACTGAGCGCGAATCTGAGAAACTCGCAAATCGATCGACTTACGATCTCCACCACCTTCAACAATCGTGGTGTTACCCTTGTCGACGACAACCTTCTTAGCCCGACCTAGATGCTCGAGCGACAATTTTTCCAACTGGATACCTAAGTCATCGCTGATAAAGGTACCACCGGTCAGAACGGCAATGTCACCCAACATAGCCTTGCGACGATCGCCGAAACCAGGAGCTTTAACGGCACAGACATTCAAGGTGCCACGCAGCTTGTTAACTACCAATAACGTCAATGCTTCTGCATCGACGTCTTCAGCAATAATCAACAGCGGACGGCCTGTCTGGCTGGTCTTCTCGAGGATAGGCACTAGATCGCGAATGTTGCTGATCTTCTTTTCGTAAATCAACAACAGGGCGTCCTGCATGGTGCAGTTCATTTCGCCTGGGTTGTTGATGAAGTAAGGCGAGACGAAACCTTTATCGAACTGCATACCATCGACATACTCGACGACGGTATCAGTGGTCTTACCTTCTTCGACGGTGATCACACCATCTTTTCCAACCCGTTGCAATGCTTCAGCTAGTAATTCGCCGATCACCATGTCATTGTTGGCGCTGATTGCCCCAACATGAGCGACTTCCTTCGGACCACTCACTGGCTTCGCCATGGCGAGCAGTTTTTCGCAAGCTGCTTCCGCAGCTTTCTCAATACCGCGACGAATCGCAGTTGGGTTGCTACCGGCAACAATATTTCGCAAGCCTTCTTTGAAAATAGCTCGTGCCAATACGGTCGCTGTTGTGGTGCCGTCACCCGCCAAGTCACTCGTCTTCTGAGCAACTTCAACGACCAACTTGGCACCCATGTTTTCGAATCGGTCTTCCAATTCGACTTCTTTGGCCACAGTCACACCGTCCTTGGTAACCGTCGGTCCACCAAAGCTTTTGTCGATGATAACGTTGCGGCCAGTGGGGCCCATCGTTACGGCGACCGCGTTAGCCAACTTCTCCACACCCTGCAACATCCGGGCGCGGGCATGATCGTCAAACATTAATTGCTTTGCCACGCCAAGTACCCTCTATCTTGAATTTATTGATGGATTATCACGTTCAGAAATTAAACCAACTTGGCGAGGATGTCGCTCTCGCGAAGGATCTTGACTTCTTCGCCGTCGACTTCTACTTCGCTTCCGCCGTACTTGCCGAAGATCACTTCGTCACCTACCGCAACAGACAAGCCACCGCGGGTGCCGTTTTCAAGCAACTTGCCAGGACCGACGGCAATCACTTTGCCGCGCTGTGGCTTTTCCTTGGCGGTGTCTGGCAACACGATACCACCGGCGGTGGTTTCTTCTGCAGCAACAGGCTTAACTACGACGCGATCATCCAACGGACGAATGTTGATTTTTGCCATCTCTACAATTTCCTTATAAAACAACTTTATATGCTTAATCTTTGAAAATTATTGGTATCTGTGAGGGAGCGACTACATCATGCCGCCCATGCCACCCATACCTCCCATGCCGCCCATTCCACCCATGCCTCCCATATCACCCATGCCACCACCGCCGTGATCATGGTGCCCATGGCCTTGCTCTTCTTCCTCTTTAGGAATGTCAGTGACCAAGGACTCGGTTGTGAGCAACAAGGCTGCAACGCTGGATGCATTAACCAATGCAGTGCGAACCACTTTAGCTGGATCGATGATACCAGCCTTAACCATGTCGCAATACTTATCCGAGTTGGCGTCGTAACCTTCGGTCTTTACTTTCTGCTGGCGAACGCGGTTAACCACCACAGCTCCATCCAAACCAGCATTGTTGGCAATCGTCTTGAGAGGATACTCAAGAACATTGGCAATGATCTTGGCGCCTAAAGCTTCGTCACCGGTAACGTCCAATTTCTTGAGAGCACCTTCGCAACGCAGCAGAGCCACACCACCGCCAGGAACGATACCTTCTTCCAGAGCGGCTTGAGTCGCGCTCTTGGCATCTTCCAATAGAGCTTTGCGTTCCTTCATTTCGGTTTCGGTAGCAGCACCACAGTTAATCTGGGCAACACCACCGGCCAATTTGGCTAAACGCTCTTGCAACTTCTCGCGATCGTAATCGGAGTCGGTAACCGATATTTCGTTGCGAATCTGAATCACTCGAGCTTCAACAGCATCTTTCTTGCCAGCACCGCCTACAATCAACGTCTCTTCCGAGGTGATCTTGATCTTCTTGGCGCGGCCCAAATCGCTGAGCTTAACGCTCTCCAAATCGATGCCCAAATCTTTGAAGATTGGCTGACCGCCGGTCAATACCGCGATATCTCCCAAGATCGCCTTGCGACGATCGCCGTAACCAGGAGCCTTGACCGCACAGACATTCAAGATGCCGCGCATCTTGTTGACAACCAAAGTTGCCAACGCTTCGCCATCAACATCTTCCGCGAGTATCAACAATGGCTTCTTGGATTTGCTGATTGCTTCCAAGATAGGAATCATTTTCTTGTTGCTGCTAATCTTTTCTTCGTGGATCAGCAAATAGCAATCTTCCAGCTCTACAGTCACTTCTTCTTGATTGGTGACGAAGTGTGGCGACAGGTAGCCACGATCGAACTGCATACCTTCGACAACCTCGACAGTCGTCTCGCTACCTCGGCCTTCTTCGACCGTGATAACACCATTCTTGCCAACCTTGATGAAGGCATCACTCAACACGTCACCGATAGCTGGATCATTGTTTCCAGCAATCGTGGCGACTTGCTTGATTTCCTTCTTGCTCTTCTCGTCGATTGGGAGAGCCATCTTACGAATTTCGGCGCTAACGGCCTCAACTGCTTTGTGGATACCGCGTGACAGGGCCATCGGGTCACCGCCAGCGGCAACCATCTTCAGACCTTCGCGATAGATGGCGTCCGCCAGCACCGTCGCCGTCGTCGTGCCGTCCCCCGCCACGTCGTTCGTTTTGCTCGCCGCCTCCTTCACCAGCTGGGCACCCAGATTCTCCTGCGG
>JAUMAI010000391.1:0-1021 GCA_032116775.1 Pirellula sp.
TGGCTTCCGTAACTCTCCCTCTCTAGCCAATGTTGGCTACCTGCCCGCGCTGATGCGAGAAGGGGGCGTCCCCACACTCGAGATGCAGATCCTCGTCCCAATTCAGGAGCATGCTGAATTCGACCTCCAAGGCCCCCTCCTCGTTGAGCGACTGTCGACCGATTCCGTTCTTCAATCCATGAGTCAAACTGCCTACGGGCGTCGATTGGATATGTGGGTGATCACCCGAGCGATCGCATCATTTGAGCGTACTCTTGTCAGCGGTCGATCACGCGTCGACCAAGGCAACCTTTCTGCTTCGGAACGTCGGGGTCAGCAGCTCTTTTCCTCCAAAGGTTGCGATCAATGTCATGGTGGGTATCTCTACACCAGTAATCGCTTTGCGTGTAATGGTCTTCTTGAGCAGTATTCGGACAAGGGGCGGGCGCGCCTCACAAATAATCCTGCTGACGAGGCTGTTTTTCGAATCCCATCGCTGCGGAACGTGGCGCTGACAGCGCCCTACCTCCACAACGGGTCCATCGCAACCCTCAGAGAAGTTCTGCTCCGATACAACGCCGGCGGCTTCCCACATCCTAATAAAGACACCATTCTGCGTCCACTCAATCTGACGCCTTTTGAGTGTGATGATCTCGAGGCATTTTTGCAAGCACTCACCGACGAGCGATTCACCACAAATCCTCGGCTCCGACCATGAACAACCTTCGCTCAGTTCTTCTTCTCTGTCTGCTCATCACAGCAATTGGGTGCACGGATCCCGAAGTACCTGTCACGCTCGATGAGACCCCCTACCCATTTCGGACAGAGAGTCTGCCCGATCCAATACTGCCTGAGGATTATCCACTCACGCAACAGCGGGTAAACCTCGGACGTTTTCTATTCCATGATGGCTTGCTCTCGCGCACTGGAACGCAGAGCTGTGCCACATGTCACTCACAGTCGGCTGCATTTTCCGATAATCGGAAGTATAGCATCGGCGTACGCGGCATCCCCGGTACACGCCAAGCGATGGCACTCGTTA
>JAUMAI010000391.1:1031-3782 GCA_032116775.1 Pirellula sp.
GTCGCTCACCAACATTACGGGAGCAAGCACTTCATCCGATCATCGATACATTGGAAATGGATGACAAACTCGAGAATGTTGTCAAGAAACTCTCGGCCTCGAGCCTGTATCGCAACATGTTTACGAGAGCTTTTGGGTCTGATACCGTTACGCCGGAGCGCATCGGTATCGCACTTGAGCAGTTTATGCTCACTCTTGTATCGGGACAAAGCAAGTTCGATCGCGCCCTAGCTGGTTGGGCCGTCTTATCGGAATCGGAAGAGCGCGGACGCCAGCTTTTTATGCGTGAGTTTGATCCAACGTATAAGACGAAGGGGGCGGAATGCTTCCATTGTCATGCACCTCCATTTTTCACGAATGATCGGTTCATGAACAACGGCCTTGATGATGATGCCTCATTCACAGACCTTGGTCGTGAACGTGTTACGGGCCTGGCATCAGACCGAGCTCGTTTCCGTGTTCCAACACTTCGAAATATTGCCCGAACAGCCCCCTACATGCATGATGGCCGGTTCATGACCCTGGAAGAGGTAGTGGACTTCTACGACTCCGGCGTACGACGCTCGTCAACGGTCGACCCGCTCATGCAGTTCAATCTCGCTCCAGGCCTGCGACTAAGTCCGCAGGACAAAGCTGACCTTGTCGCGTTTCTCAAGACCCTGACGGATGATCAGTTCCTGACCAACCCGCTCCTACGCCGTCCATAACCAGACATAGCCACGCCTCCCCAGGCACGTGTCGCGTCGGCGCCCCAGCTCGTTGTCTCGTTTTCGCCATGACCTTCAGCCCGGGGTTGTCATGCTCTTCGGTCAATCATTAGAGGACGGATACCTCTTTATAACTCAGACTTGGTGCGGTAGTTGAATGGCAAGAGTGCGAGTGCGAAGAGAAGTGCTCCGACGAGTTCGAATGTGACGTAGAACCAAACCCCATCGTCAGGAAATGCAGCCAGCACAGTCTGGTCACGGAAGGGGTCCATGGGGTCAAGGAAGCCGTAATTGGACTTTGTAAGGCTATTCACAACGATAGCAGAAATGAAGTATATCTGAGAAGCAGCCATAACTCGGAACCATGCACCAGGTCGCGGCTGTATGCGCAAGCCGAAGACTACCGTGACAACGGCGGTGATAAGACCTGTGTGGCCAACCACAAAGTAAATGAATGGTATCTCGGGAAATGGATTATCGAGTTGTGGGGTAATCAGGGCATTGACGCTACCAGTCATCACCCAGCACCATGCGATCTCGGCGTAGAGCGGCTTTTGCGTGACCAATGCCAGCGCCGTCACGAGATTGGCCCATGCACACAAGTGCATTGGCAGGTCGGTCGCTACCGACCAATACCCAGCTGCAATGCGGTAGGTTTGGTAGACAACGATATTGGCAACAAGGATGATCGCGAGGAGGTATCGTACTCCATCCGCAGACGTTGGGGATCGTCGCACGATGTATGGCATGAACACACAGAGAACGAGCGTACTCACCATCATCACCCAATGTTCGACTGAGAACATCTCCATGAAATTCTATCCTGAGGATTCGTTGTGCCGAGATTGCGGATGTGAAACTTAAACCATTCAAGTCGAGTCGCCATCAAAGCCGAGTTCATTCACCAAGCCCCCTACCCTATGTTTCTTCGGTACATCATCGGATTACTTGCTGCAACGAGCCTCCTTGCGCAACCTCTGTATTTCCCTAGTATCATTGAAACGTGGGAACGATTGTCGCGCACTGAACTTGGTTGGTGCCCCGACGCCATCGACTCTCTCGTGACGTATTTACAGGAAAGTGATACACGAGCCTTTATCATCCTCAAGGATGGGAAGATTGCAATGGAGCGGTACTTCGGCACCTTCACAGCCGATAGCGCCTGGTACTGGGCCTCAGCAGGAAAAACACTTACATCTGCCTTAGTAGGTATAGCGCAGCAGGAAGGTAAACTATCGATATACGACACCACCTCAAACTACCTGGGTACCGGTTGGTCCTCCTTAACACCTTCTCAAGAAGAAAAAATTACAATTACAGTAAAAAATTAAAAGATGAGCTGAATACAGCGTATTAAAAAATTTGAAATTTATGAAACAACATAAAAAGCTTGAAATATTTACCTTAGCTGCCATTTCCTGGACAGGTAGGATAACAAGGGCACGTACACGAGGTACCACTCTCCCACGTAGAGCCTGAACTATTGGTAAGACAAAAGCTGGAAAAATCGATAAGAAAAGACTGAATGAAATAGCATTGGCACGCGTAGTCAGATTATCCTTTTGGGTTTCCTTAATAAGAAATGTAATAACATTGTAAAGTGAAACGCCTGAAAACCCAGGTGGACTGTAGCTCTGAGACCAGTCAACGATTCGTTTAACAATCTCAAAAGAAAAAAACCACTCGGCTACTTTGCTTTTACTCATTTTTCAATTTCTTCGAGCGCTTTTAGAATATGTAATGGACAGCTAACCATTTTATCCGTGGTCGTATCTACAAAACATAGGGTAAGTTTAGCTTCATTGATTAAAATACCGGAATTATTAAAAACCAGATTCTTAAATTCAATGAGACGTCCCGGACGTTCCCCTATTTGAGTCGTTATGGTAAGTAGCTCATCATAGTAAGCAGGCTTTATATATCGGGTTTCCATTCTCACCACCGGCATGATAATCTGTAAATCAGATTCCATGGTCGCGTAGGAAACACCAAGACTCCTTAGGGTTTCAACTCTTCCCATTTCATAGAGCCGTGCATAATGACC
>JAUMAI010000392.1:0-3539 GCA_032116775.1 Pirellula sp.
TGTTCTGCAAAAATAGAGCATAAACAAAGGTTAGAAGCAATAAATACAATGTGAAAGGAGAACAACATCCTTAAAAACTTTAGTTACCTTTTCCATTAGTCCACTCAATAAGTGGTCGATCCCACCAATGTGGACGCGACGTTGCTAAGTTTCCGCCCTCGGGACGAAGAGTAAACTCGATCGATCGACCTGCTTTTCGAAGACTGTAAATTAATGACAGTCCAATAGAGAAGTTGGGGTCTAAGAGCCAGTTCTTATGACGCCAAAACCCCACCTGCTTTGTGGTTTTGAAGCGATCCTTGTGAACTTGACCTTTTCGTAGAATCAATACCAAAGAGCGATCAAACCGTTCGCCTTGGCCAGCATCCGACTTATTCGAACCCGGTCCATATCCATTCGACAGTCGTAAATCGGACAAGGTCAATTGACGAGTCGATGCACCCCGAATGGCAATGTTATGGCCCAGATTGATTGCAATAATTGCATTCTGCCACTCCCCACATTTCATGGCTGCTGACACTACCTTTGTTCGCTCAGCAATCGATAGTGTATGCTTGCAAAAGCGGTGCGGACATTTGTCGTCGAGCTGCCAACCGATACTTCCGCGATGTTTTTCTTGAATTTGTTGTGCACGGAGGGCAGCCTTCATAATCTCTGACTCAAAATTCGATCCGCGAACATCATCATCCAGCAGATGGTGTTCTTGGTGGATCGAATAGTGTTTCAACGCTTGTTGAATCCGTTTTATGTGGTCACGACTACCGACCCGGTGAGCGACGACGAACGTAAAATAAGCGTCCAAGTTCGAACGTGTGATGTAACTGCACCTCTCTTCACCGCCAAAATCTTCACCAGGCGGACGGCCCATATTTGGAAACTCCATGAGGACGTAGTTGTCATCCCAGTTGTCGTTGATCCACTCCTGGTAATTCTCCACCTCACGGGTGTAAGTTACGTCGACTGTTCCGCTATCAAGAATTTGCTGGATACCAGTCGCACCACGGCGATTGTTACCAGCATCATTCGCAGCAGTAGTAGTACCACGATTAGCACGAGCGCGATTGGATGATGGCATGATGTATTCTTGATGGAATATGAGAAAAACGAATCGATACCGTCAAGACGAAAAACCAGTTTGCACTTTTTCGGACGAGGGCCACCCCTTTTCTTCCTCGACCACAGGAAAGGAATTTCACTTGAGAGCTCGACCATCGGGCACCAGAGTGTCGCGATGAGAGTCTGCCTGTCAGAACCCAGAATGCGATAAATGAAATGAAACTAAGTAAAGTAGGGATGGCGCGCCCAATTCGTTGATTCCCGCCTCGCGATGTGGCTAGAAGTGATTCTCATCCAGCCAAATCTCGCGCAAGATGTACATGAGCATTCTCACAGCTGTATTTTCGTGTGGAAAAACGTGTAGATATTCCCGACGTTATTCTGATCAGAATTGCGCCCATTCAACGGAAGGGAACGGAAAGCGGCAGGCGCATTCGACGGCCGACAAAGTTTTAATACTTTCAGGAGCATCCCGATAAATTCTATATGCCTACGATAAATTCATGACTGATATGACTAATACATAGGGAGGTAGGGGCAATTATTTCTGGGAGCACTTAGAAGTCCCGAAAGATTTCTGGTTGGGGTAGAAGGTAGTTAACGAGACTACCGGCCAAGTTAAATGGATGGGAACACATCGTATGTAATACACATAGATGAAAACATATAATACATATGTAGGTATGTATATACATCTGAACACAAGGACTTGTAATGTGTGCAGCGCCATCTGCGATTACCTTCGTTTTATCGCCTGCTTGGGCTACACACACTCTCGAAATTCTTCATAGTTCTGTACGTTGATAGGCTACAAGACCAAGCACCACAAAATGGCTCCGAAAGGCGAGGATGACGAGCAACAACGAAGTGACGTTATGGATCCACTAACGTCTTCGATGCCCGTAGGGGATTTGGTAGACGGCGATTTCGACCCGTCGAAGCAGGAAACCATTCTTGATTCACTTCCAGTTGCCGAAGCTGTACCGGAAACGACCCGCAATGATTCTGAAATCGCATTTACTACAGACGTCGAATACGTAAAGGCGTCCAATCAAAGCGCACCTGGCAATCTAGACGATCACGAGAGTGTTAAAGTTGAAAGGAAAAAGAGACCAGCTTTGATAAGCTTTCGGTACATCAAACAATCTGTCGACGAGAAGCTTGGGTTGGGCTTTCAATCAATCCATGGGGAGTTAGTCATCAGTAGGATCGCTCCAACAAGTCCTCTGACCACATCACCACTTCGGCAAGGTGATCGTTTGATTTCACTGGATCATCATCAAGACGTCAAAAATTGGACAGGCCCTCAAGCTGCCAGTTATGTGCGTAGCCAGAGCGGGTATATTTCTTTTATATTTGAGGCGAAGAACGGCGACTCGAACGTCGCCGAAGCCTTGGTATACAAGCCTACTGTGGGGCAACGACTCGGACTTAGGCTTCACGACGAGGACGGCCGACTTCAAATTCGAAAGATTGACGGTAGTGGACTTCTTGGAGATATGTGTGCTATCCAAGCTGGCGACTTTGTTGAGAGTATAAATTCAATACCTACTGAAGGTATGGATGTACCAACCGCCC
This sequence comes from Pirellula sp., assembly GCA_032116775.1. Classification (GTDB taxonomy): domain Bacteria; phylum Planctomycetota; class Planctomycetia; order Pirellulales; family Pirellulaceae; genus JAFLCP01. The sequence goes on from JAUMAI010000392.1 coordinate 2,635, forward strand.
TTGAGATTCTTCGAAATGTCGTCGGGCTGGTATCGTTGCGCACAAAGAAGAATGGTGCTACAGAAGTGTCTCTGCGGGATGTAATGCTGTCATCTCAGCTGAGCTCGCGAAGATACAGCGAAACTGTGATTGCGGCAGATGAATTGGATGTCCTCGAATCTGGAATGTTGATTCCTGAAGATACAGGTTATTTTGTTCGACCCGCATTCATCAGCGTCACTTTCCAGAAACCAACATTGGAAACACGGATTGGATTTTCGTTCACCAATCCAACTGGCGAGGAGTTGACAATCTCATCGATTAGCCGCCAGAGCCTGCTGACCGAATCGCCCCTGAAAGCTGGGTGCATCGTTCACTCGATGAACGGCATCCCTTGCCTACGATACAGTATTGCCCAATTTGTGGACCTGCTTCGTTCTCGGACCGGTACGATTCGATTGGTAGCAGAAGATCGGTTGGGCGGACCGTCGTATGCTGCAGCTATGGTCTTCAAGCCGACGCCGCGCGCCGTACTGGGTTTGTCATTTTCTCGAGATATCGGATCCCTTTCATTGTCCTCCGTACAACCGGATGGTTTGTTCGCCAACTCGATTGTGAACGCTGGCGACAAAGTCATAGCCATCAACAAGATACCCTGTGAACACATACAACCGGTTGAGGCAGTTGCCATTGCGCAGAAAATCTCGGAGAGTGTCACAATTCTCGTTCGTGTGTCCCGGCGCAACGGTGTGGTATTGTCCCATCAGGGAGGCGGTAACGAAGATTACAGGACACAAGCATCCCAGCCCCCCGAGTCTGCTTTATTCTCGGATTGCTCTGCCTTTGGGTGTGTGGTTGTTGTGGTTTTTGTAGTTATTCTTTTCTATTCGGTGTAACGGATTTTTATCATCAATCAGCTAATTGTA
>JAUMAI010000393.1:0-1814 GCA_032116775.1 Pirellula sp.
CATCTGCCGCTTGATCGAAGCTTGCCAGAAATGTTAAGCCATTCTGTAATTCCTGCGGGGCAGCGATGATTGGGGAGAGAGCGCTTGAGAACCAACAAATCCCAACGAAGAAAGCCAGATGCTGCCAAGGCTTAGCTGTACGATGGTCCGTTTGACATATCCCGCTAGACTGAGATGCACCGCGAGTTGCTCGGTTCATGATGGATTCCGTTTGAAAGGCTTGGCTGGGCAGGAGATTTAGCATTTAGCGTTCTGCTAAATAATCTGCGCCTTTGAGCCACCTTTTGACAAGCGGGGAGAGCAACTCGTGAGGGAAAAGAGCTGAGAAATTCTTTAGAAACGACGGCGATAGTAGGTTCGGCTTGGCTGGGTCATCGACCGTGGTGAGCTCAATGTTCGAGCTCCATTGAGGTTGCTTCCAGCGGAAGGTCCTGAGGTAACATTGCGTGAAGGTAGATGGGTGCCAGTCACGTTAGATTGGGGTTCTGCGAGGGCACTTTCCTGCATCACTTCAATGACAGTCGTCGAAACCCCTTCGTCGTACATGCGAAGAAGTTCTTCCGTGGTAGGAACCGAGCGTACGCCATTGAGTTGAATGTGTTGAATGATCAATTGTTCGGGTAAACCTCGTCGGGTCATTGCGACCACTTCGGCGACACCGACAGGTTGCCGAGTCGGGCGCGGCTGGTAGTAGGTTTGTTGCTGCCTTTGTTGATAATAATTCGGCGAGCTGCGGTAGCCATTTGAGTAGGCTCGTTGTTGAGCTGCTCTCATCTCCGCGTCGCGCTGATTTTGAACTTGGCCGATAATTCCACCGGTCACTGCGCCAACGGCACCCCCGATCAGGATACCTTCGGTTGTCTCATCGTTCTGATGGCCGATGACACCGCCCAGAACAGCACCTGTAACACCTCCCAAGGTGGCTCCTCGTTCGACACGAGGATTGTAGGGTATTAGCTGTGCCTGACTGACTTGGCTAGTGAAGCAAATGATTCCAAGGGCTAAGAGGATACCTCTCATCCAAAACGAGGTTCGTACTTGGTCACGCTTCATGGCTTCCGGCTCCACCGTTCGAATGCATGAAAAACTTGATCTGCTGGTTAGCGACAATGGCCACTTGCAGATAAGATGAACGATTTTGCGTCTGAAATACGCAATCACTCAACTCGTTTCATCGGCAATTCAAAGCGATAACTTGCATAATTTGCACAATCGGAAGTGGAGTTTCGGAAACCCCGGAGGCGGGTTGGATATCACATCGAATCGACGAGCGGCACTGGCATCACGAAGTTGCTGGCCGGGGCGATTTGCATATTTCGACAACGTTCTCGGTAGAACTGCCGGGGTGCTTCTCGGGAAAGACATAATCCCAGAAAGCGATCCGAGTCAAGAAATCGAATGGGACTGACAACGCGGCGCGTAACGCGACCGTGGCAGTCGCAGTAGTCAAAGACGACAACCAAGTCATCACTTTGCTGCATCACCCTACCGAGCATCGCATTGGTGCGACGCAGAGCCTCGCGACGAGCTTGGGCTTTCGCATTGACATCTTGTAGCAAGCGTCCAGCAGTCACGGTCGGATTGGGAAGAGTCGCGGTGGTGGACATTTGGAAAGTCTCCATCAAGGCTTTTAGCGTAACTTTTTGATCTCGATTCGTGGCTTATCTATTTCGCAAGGTATGGTTGCCGTTGAGCACTTTTCGAATCGCAACGCGGGCAACTGTCAGTCGCAACCGTGTCAGCTCCTTCAAAGTATCGAGGGGAGGCGTGACACCTTTGGTCTCGCGAAATGAGGTTTTAAGAAAATTGCTAGA
>JAUMAI010000394.1:0-3232 GCA_032116775.1 Pirellula sp.
CCAATAACATCCCGGCGTCATGAAGTTCATGATTGGTTATTTCTCGCAACGCGGAGCCCAACTTCACGTACGAAGCCTGCTGTATCTTTATTGGATTCAGTGCGCTTGCGTGCCAATTCTTAGGGTTTTTTTCGCCACAGTGCTTTCGTAAAAAAGAAGTGAAATGATCGTAGAGATAATCGAATTTGTTTTTGTCGATGTACGGCATTTTCGGAAAAAATCGAACTCGGCGGTGGGAAGTTCATCAGAAGATCAACGAATCGCAAAGGAGAAATGTACCATACGGATTGGATGCCGGAAAAACTCCCATGTTGGACATCGGAAAAAACAAATTCGGTTTTTTCGGATCCTCTGCGATGTTCTTTGGCTAAACAACTGGCTTTCTTCTCGAAGCAGCCTGTTTTTTCCGGTTTTTCCGATCTTTGCAGGGTCGAAAATGACTCCGAGTCGGAGCCTCCTAGGATTCCCTCGACGGGCTTGGATGCGGCCAGCGGGGACGCCCACCTGTCAACTTAGACGTTTGCTAAGGGGAAGGTTATGCCTAGGAAGTTTGGCACGGGATACGGAGATCCCCGAAGAAAGGGAACGCTTAGCAACTTGATGTTGCAACGGCGACAATCCCTTGCACGGATTTGCGTTGCAGGCACTGTGTTCCAGAGAGCGTCGGTGCTGATCGTTCGGACAAATGATGTCGAGATGGGGGCGCTCGCGGCGAAAAGCGGAGATGCGGACCTCGTCATTGTACAGACCGATGGGTCATTGCCGGCACTTGATCACATTGTCGACTACAACGGATATTTTAGGAGCGTTCGACAACGCTTCGGCGGCATCAAGCGTCGCATGTTTCGCGATGGTTTTTGCCACCTCCGGTCGCCCGACTTGAACCTGTCGCGCGGCGAGCTTTCGAATTTGGAAGCAATCCAGCGGCATTTCGACAGCTTGGCGCAGGATGTTTACAACCGTGACGCCAACCGATTTCGACAGATTCGGCGATATACGCTGTTGCCCTATGTTGATTTTCTGGCTCCAAGACCAATAGCAGCATCCGCCTACTTACAGGCCCTCAACTTCAATCCGGAGGCTGGTGGTCAGGTTCGTAATTTTGAGCCTATTCCTGACCAGATTGCCAACAACTCTTTGTTGCACGCGCTGATTCTGAGGGATTTTGCTCTTTCAACGTTTAACAAGGATGAGCTCGCTGGCCCAATTGATGTTGGCGTGCACTTCATCCGAATGCGTGCGGAGAAGGAGAAGCCGGGGATTAGCGTCCCTGACTGCCTTCACAAGGATGGAGAACCGTTCACTTTCATCCATTTGGTCAACCGCGTTAACGTCACTGGAGGTGAAAACGTTGTCGCCGATAACCACAAGCGGGTAATTTTCGAAACGACCCTCGAAGAACCGCTTGATACGATCGGTGTGGTCGACTCGAAAGTTTACCATCAAGCCAAACGTGTGTTGGTTAAGAGCGGTGAGACAGCAGGATACCGTGACGTCATTCTCATCGACTTCACGCCGATGGTCGCCCTGACTCGCGGCTCGTAATGCTTTTTGACTGTTCGCGAAGGCGAGCTGAAGCCCGCCTTCGCTTCCTTTTTTCTCATTGAAGTTTTTACTATGAAGGGATTAGTGCGATGAATAGTGGAGAAATGAATCGGCGTCGACGGACCATGCAAGCGTCTACCCTTCGCTCGGCGCAGAGAGAGCGAATGTTGAACGAGATGCGACAGTTGCATTTTCCTGAAGGACCCAATGCGGATCTAGAACGATTCCTTCGGGAATCGCAGGAGTGGTTTGCTCGGACCGCACCGAGCGAAATCCGCGAGATGATCTGGAACTGGCGTAGAAACCCAGATCGCCCTGGGGTTTTGATGATCGATGGGTTTGGCGTTGACCCTGACTTGCCACCCACGCCAATCGACGGTCGCCGAAGCGCAATGAAGATGAGCACTTACTCGGAGCAGGTACTCTCTGGAGTCGCTATGTGCGTGGGGGAACCGATCAGTTTCTCCTCCGAGCGCAACGGGAATTTGTTGACGGACCTATCACCGGTCAAGGGCAAGGAAAACGCATTGACCAATGAGGGAAGCGAAGCCGAGCTAGGTTGGCACACCGAGCACGCAGCGAGTGCCTACCTGCTCGATCCGCCGCAGCGTGTCGTGGACTGTTTGACGTTTTTCCACCTGCGAGGTGACCCGCGCGGAGAGGCTAAGACACTTGTTGCCGACGTTCGCGACGCGATCCGATTGATGGAGCCGGATACGATTGCGACGCTTCGCCGCCCAGAGTTCATTGCCCGACTACCAATGTTGGTGCGATCCAGTTTGCCGTCCAACCGTCATGCGTTTGCCAACCATCGGATCCTCACCGGTTCTGATGACCATCCATTCGTTAGCGGAGCGCTGTACGGGGACTTGCTCGAAGGTACAACATCGGAGGCAATGGAAGCACTCGCTGCATTGAAGAAGGCTTTGGATGCCGTTCAAATGCAAGTGCCCACGGTTCCTGGTCGTTTGGTCATCTTGGACAATCGCCGTGTGCTCCACGGACGATATCCGTTCAAGCCCGCGTACGATGGAAACGACCGATGGCTTCAACGTTGCATGACCACCTCGAGCCTTGAACCGTTTCGAGCATGGCAGAGGCATCAATCTCCGAGAGTACTGACGCCGTTTTAAGGCGTCGAGAAGTTGAACAGGGTTCATGCAAAGCGGCATCCAGGAATGGTTGCCGCTTTTTTCATTTGTGATCCTCCATATTTAAGCCAATTTCCCCTGCTCGCTCCATAGCAGCGGGATCCCTTTTCGAAGTTGACGTAAGCTCATGCTCTCAGGTTACTTTCCTTCGAGTATCTGCTCGACTACCGGTTAAGCTTTGGTGCATTCAAAAAAGGCAACAGGTGGATTGGACAAGAAGTCCTGCCAGTGAGACCCTCCCCATTGCTGAAGGCCCTCGGGTGATACTTGCGGCTTGTGCCACTGGATATTCGTCAGTCCAGCGGCAAGCAACGCGCGCTCTAAGGTAAACTTGGTCAGATAGTAATTAGTTACTTCAACGGTTCCTTCAGCGAGGTGAAAACTCCAAATGATTGGTGCGCCTTCCTGGAGATGCCCTTGGAGACGTTTTGAGTAACCGTAAATTTTCCCTGAGTCAAAGTTTGACGGTGGGTCATTGGGGTTGTTGTTGACCGTCAAGAAACGGCCCCCCGGTTTGAGATTGCGCGCAATTGCCC
>JAUMAI010000395.1:0-2378 GCA_032116775.1 Pirellula sp.
AGGTAATGTTTGCAACAAATAGCCAGAGGCGTCCTGGAGAAACTGCTCATTCCAACGTGGTTGAAACCCTAACTCATCTAAGCTCGACACCGCCATTTTATAAAATGATTGCATGATAAATGCGGAAAAGAGCAATAGAAACAACCCCACCGCGATCCAATAGAATCGGCTGCCAGTCCTTTCGTCATTGCGTAATTGGATGCTTTTCAGGGCAGCCTGTTTGAGCATGGCAAAGGTCTGGGGTAAGGTGTCGGAATAAGTCGCTTGCCTCAGGGCCAAGACGTGATCGACAGGCAAGATATCGGGAACTTGCTCAAGGGCATCAACCAGGGATAGCCCTGAGTCCAAACGCTTGGCAAAGCGGAACATCAATCTTCGGTAATAGCCACGCTGGTCCTTGGCATACGCCAAAACAGTTGACGATGGTGGAAGTTGTTCCCGATAAGCCGATTCTAAAAGAAGTAGAGTCGAGTACTGTTGTTCCGACAGCGGATCACGGCTGAGCAGCGGCATGATGCGCCAATCTGATCCATTGAATGAAAAATCGATGTTGTAGGTGAACCAAGGGAAGTCGATGTCGAAAAAGTGAGATCTCATCTCTGTAGTTTCCTTTAGCCTATTGGAGAGCCGTTACGAGGGAGACCAAAGGCATAAAGATTGCAATCACGATTAAAGCGACAAAAAGGCCGATGGAGATGACAGCAATGGGGCCAAATAACCCCCCCGCACGAATGCGTCGATTGATTGCTCTGGTTTGGTAGATTACTGCTTGTTGTCTCAGGAGAGAGGTTGAAGGAGTACCGTTGTTGACGACTAAAGCAAATTTTGCGATGTCTGGAAAAGCGTAGGCGGCAGATTCCGTTAGGGCAGTTGCGAGTGGCTTGGTTTCACTTTGTAAAAGGTTGGCAAGCCGTCGAGACTGCCGGTTAAATAAACGGGAATGACTCGCGACACCCGCGACGGCTAGAGCGTCCGGCAAGGGGATATCGATATCGATCAGATCAGCTAGGGTACTACTCCAGCGCGCCATTGCCTCAAGCTTACGTTTGCTACCTGCGGTCCAGAATCCTATGAGCGATATAAACTCTACGGCTGAAAGTACTGCTCGGAAAGCAAGCCAAATAGCTATCGGGGTAAGAAAGAAGAGGAGTAGTGCAACGGCAAAGTATAGAGGACCTTGTCTAAGGAATTCGCTCAGTCCTATCACCGCTTTGGTGACGGTGGGTACTCGTAATCCGAATTCATTGAACATTTGGGCAAAATTCGGAATGACAAATAATAAAAGAAGAAGAGCAATTCCGAGCACAGTACATAATAAGATCAGTGGATAAAGGATACGCGGCAGTATACTTTTCCAGTTGAATCTACCACTGTGAATTATCTCCGCTAATTCCACTACTTCATCGTGTCGGAGTAGCCCAAAGTTATTGAAGCGTATCAGGAGAGGCAATTTACAAGCTAGGCTTGGCGTGGTGAGCCAGTCCACCGCTGGTAGCTTAGCTGCAATAGCTTTTTGGATCCGAGGTATGTCCGATTTGTTCCCAATTCCCGGACAGGTAGTGATGATCATTTCTAGAAAGCGCTCAAATTCCGCCGAGTGCGAGAGCATACTTTCTATTTGCGTTACGGTTCGTTGAGAGAACTGTATCGGCGCATTCAACTTCGATGTATCGCGTAAAAACATAGTTAGGAACTCCTAAGGTTGACAAATGGCTACGAGGAGTTCAATCAACGGGAGAAAGAGCATAACTGAGACCATTAGGACCATTAATCCACCGGGAACTAGATGCGTTACGATGGGAAGAGTATGAAGCTGTAGGTAATTCCGCTTCGCTAATTCAGCATTCAGTAACTCGGCGGCGAAAGTTCTTCGGTTGCTTTTCTCCGTTGGGGGAATGGTTGGATCGTTTATCCAATGCAGCAGGGAAGAGGTCGAATCGTGTGAGGCGTTAGGCTGAGTATCTTGGTGTGGTGTGGATTTCTGCGATGTTGGTTTCTCTGGTGATTTGGTCACAAAAGCAGTTTGGAAGTAATTGTGTAAGAGCATGCCGTATTTGGAATTTGCGGGTGTAGCAGCGGTTGTGAAATGACTCCCCTTCCAGAAAAACAATAGTGCCGCAACTGCAACGAACACGAGCATGCAAATTATGTAGTTATCTGCGAATGATTGAATTAAAAGTGCCGCCTTGCCAGGTTCTTCATTTGATATTTCATACATCTGAAGTATGAGGCGAGGAGCGATGGCCAGTAGCAGTGAAAAAACGGCTCCTGTCAGTAGCCAAAGCACCAGTAGTTTACCTCGCGAATAGGCGAAGCGTTTTGAAGATAAGGCATGGTTCCATACCTGAGACTGAATCCTATTTAGACTGCGCAAGTCA
>JAUMAI010000396.1:0-10925 GCA_032116775.1 Pirellula sp.
GCCGCTACTCAGCCAGTTCATCCTGAATGAATTGCCTATATATCCTGCTTCTCGTCTTCCGCTCAAGACGAACTTAAGCCTTTATCCCCCCCAATCACGTTTTCCCTGCCGGGTTCTGCGGCTCAACATCACCCACACGAAGCAGTTCTAGAAAAGATTTGCTAGCACCTGCCAGATCGAAAGATGCAGATGCTCTGCGGGGTCCTGCAACCACTTATGCTCCAACCTGATCTTTCAGGTACTGCAAAATCTCCCGCACATTGCGGGGATTCTGCCCCAAGTCTCCTTTACCAAGCCTGGACTGACTATGCACATTGACCACCGTTTGGTCACCTGCCCGGGTGAAGCTAACCTCGATATCATCTTTAAAGCGCATCAATTTTGTGGTGCGAACCAGTTTTACTTTGCGAGTAGAATCAGCCTCCGTGATCGACTCGGAATAGCTCCAGAGTGGCATAACCTGACCGACTCGTTTGAGCATTGCCTCTAAATCATCAGGGGTCGTGGCGGTCGTCCATGGCCGCAAGCGTTCATCTTTGGCATCTGGTCGAGTATCGGCCACATTGGTGCTGAGATCACGCGACCAGTCTTCAATGTAAGAGAATATCCAAATCGTAACCAACAAAGCCACGATACCGATCGTCGGACCGAGATAACGAATGAGGTAGGACATTATGGATCTTTTCGAAAATATGGAACGGGAAAATCGTCAGCAAAATGAACCGCTGGCCGCCCGTATGCGTCCTCGCGATCTATCGGAGTATATCGGACAAGAACATTTTTTGGGGCCCGGCAAGCTCTTGCGCCGTCTCATGGACGCCAAACGCCTTGGATCAATTCTCCTATATGGACCACCAGGCACAGGCAAAACCACCTTAGCTCATCTTCTGGCCAAGCATACCGGTGGAGCCTTTCGACAGTTAAGTGCTGTCACCAGCGGCGTTAAAGAACTGCGCGAGGTGCTCCAATGGGCCCAAGATGAAGTATCTTCTGGCCAACCCAAACCATTGCTATTCATCGATGAGATCCATCGCTTCAACAAATCGCAACAAGATGCCTTATTACCGGATGTCGAGTCAGGTGTGATTAGCCTGATCGGCGCTACGACCAGCAATCCTTACTTCGCCGTCAACGGAGCCTTGTTAAGTCGCAGTCAGATTTTTCAATTGCAACCGTTGTCCGAAACACAAATTATCCAACTACTAAAACGCGCCCTATCCGATAAAGAACGTGGACTAGGGGGGATACCTATTGATGCAGAACCAACCGCCCTTGAATACCTCGCTCGTATCTGTGAAGGAGATGCTCGCCAAGCACTTGGAGCTTTAGAGGTAGCTATTCTCTCCTCAAAAAGTCGTCCAGTGAAATTGGATATTGCCTTAGCAACCGAATCGGTGCAACAAAAGCTAATACAATTCGACCCTACAGGTGATCAGCATTACGATATGGCAAGCGCCTTGATCAAGAGTATCCGCGGAAGCGATCCCGATGCTTCTCTCTATTGGTTAGCGCGCATGCTTGAAAGTGGAGAGGATATTCGCTTTCTCTGTCGCCGCTTAATCATTCTGGCAAGCGAAGATATAGGCAACGCCGATCCACACGCCTTAACATTGGCTGTATCGGCGATGCAAGCTTGTGAGTTCATTGGCCTACCGGAAGCTCAGCTCACTTTATCCCAAACTGTTATCTACCTTGCATGTGCGCCAAAAAGCAATTCGGCAACCGTCGCGATCAGCCTAGCGAGACAAGAGGTTCGACAAGGTCAACTGATACCAGTACCAGTACACCTACGCGATAAACACTACGCTGGCGCAGAGGACCTGGGACACGGAAAAGGTTATCAGTACTCTCACAACAGCGAGGATGGCATCGCCTCGCAAGATTATCTCGGAGTTGACCGCACTTTCTACACACCAACCGAACGGGGATATGAAGCGGATATCAGTGAGCGACTTAAGAAAATCCGAGCCAAACTCCGCGGCTAGATTGTTCTCGACCAAGACCAACAACGCCCCATGAAAGCTCTGTAACCGCTATCAAACCAAATGTTGCAAACTTCAGTCGCTAGGCGATTCGCCACGACTTTACGGCAATCTATAATCGGTTAACTTACCCTGGCTTAGCCGCATAACCCTTTAATCACTAGAACCTGCCGAACCATGAATTTCAGCGAAATCGAAATTGAATTAGCCAAAGAACTAAAGAAAGCGGGCTTTCCATGGGTTCCCAAACCTGGTCATTTCGTGCTAGATGATGACCATGTGTTCCATCACACATCACCGTTTCAACCTCACGTCTTTTTCATTCTCGATCTACAGCACTTCCTCCGCTACACCGGCGATATCGACGGGATGAAGCGCCGCTTGGTATGGTTACCTACCTGGCATGATGCACGCGAACAACTGCAACTCGCTGGCGTGAGCCATGCAGAAGTGATCGAGTACTTGCGTGCAAATTCAGCCTTGGAGAATGGTCGCGACTTAGAATGGCTGCTTCGACTTTGGCTTGATAAACAAAACGCTTCTACCAGTGCATAACGAAACCACCATCGACATTGATCGTTTGACCTGTCACATTTCCTGTTCGAGGACTCAACAAAAAAACGATCATGTTGGCAATATCGTCTACCGTTTGCCAACGACCGAGCGGGACAACTTTTTGAACTTTCTCTCCAGCCCACTCTTCGTAGGATCTCTTGAGCGCCTCAGGTTGAGCATCACACCAAGCTTGCCACACACTCCGATTCAACGGAGTTTGGACCATGCCAGGGTTGACTGTATTAACGCGAATTCCCTCAGGCGCTAAATCCTTCGCTAAACACTGCGCAAAATTAATGTTCGCTGCCTTACAAGCGCTGTAAGGAGGATCGGTCTGCGAACCGATTTGACCAGCGACAGATCCGAGAAAAACCAAACCACCAAATTGATGCTTGCGAATCAGTGGTACAACAGCATGCGCTACATGCACCATCCCCATGATATTGATCTGCAAATTCTTGAGCCAATCCTGAGGTTGTAGGTTTGAGAAGGGGAATCCAAACTTTCCGCTACCTACTGCCGCACAATGCACCAAATGATCTACCTGCTCGAATCGTTGCTTGGTCCATTCTCCTGCTTGGTTTACACTCTGCTCAGAGCCGACATCGCAACTACAGCCATAACAATCACCACCTACCTCTTGAGCTAATCGATCTGCCACATCAGCGGTGTCAGCTCGAATATCCCAGATAATCACTGTGGCTTTTTCATCTAAGAGCAACCGCGTTGTCGCCAAGCCGATACCGCTGGCTCCACCTACCACAATCACCTTCTGTCCCGCGAGTTTCAAATCCATACTTCACTACGACTTTCGTTTCATCACCTGCTGCTGTGCCCAAGGTCCTAATTTTTCGCGAAATATCTTCGCGTTGTGTCGAATGTCTGTCGGTAAAGGACCTGGGTAAATAAGAAAATGCTCTATTGTTTTAGTATGCTCATGACTTCGCCCGATTTCCTGCAGTTCTACGATCAACTGTTCATCTGGAATGGCGTGTGTCCGATCTTTCTGCTTGGAGTTGCCCCAGGTTTCGATCACTAATGCAGCCGTTTGCCGCCCACATTCACCGAAACCGACCAGCGCGGTTCGATGTACGCTGCGATGCGTATTAAAAACCGCTTCGCAGGGAATGGTATAAAGTACTCCTCGGGTCGTCTGCACTCGATGAGTCTTGCGGCCACAAAACCAAAAGCGACCTTGAGCATCGAGATAACCAATATCTCCCATGCGGTGCCAATAACGCTCTCCATCAAACACTTTATGGAAAGCATTTTGATCCTGACGCGTTTCATAATGCTGCGACACAACATCGCCAGCAACCATCAGCTCACCGATCTCTCCGCTGGCCAGCTCGCGAATATCGCCCATCGAATGCGCTGGCCCATCCTCTATTTCAATCACCTTCCACTGGATACCAGAAAAAGGCTTGCCTACGCAGGTGCCAGCCCCTTTCATTGAAAGTGCTGCCGTCTCCTCGAGCACTTCACGTGACTCGATCGAGGCGACCGGTAACGCTTCTGTTGCACCGTATGGCGTAAACACAACGCCATCTTCGGCCATCGCACTTCGAATCCATGCTAAGACGCGAGGTGGAACGGGGGCGCCTGCCGAAAGCACTCGCTTGAGCGATGGCATTTTCCGTCCAGTCTTCTCGCAATACCTTCCTACCGCTGTCCAGAGTGCTGGAGATCCGAACGACTGATTGATCCCCCACTGATCCATCGCTTCGATTAAACGAGGAGGATCCACCGAGGCAGGCTTCGTTGGGTTCATATCGGGAATGATCGTCGTTGTTCCCATGACCGCGTTGAAGAGACCAAACAATGGAAAACCCGAAAGGTCTTTCCCCCCAGGTTCGATTTGGTAATGCTCTACAATCTGATCGATCTGCCGGTTGAACATTCGATGCGTGTAGCGCACACCCTTTGGCGGACCTGTACTTCCGGTGGTAAAGATGATCGCTGCAAGATCATCTAACTTGGCTCGATAGCTCGTGAAATCTGCCGATGGAGTCTGACGCAACTCATCCAAGGTCGGAAAGCGTGGCCAGCCCCACTGCCGTTTCGTGGTAATGAACATTTTGGCTTTTGGAAAACGCCTGGACAATGCACCACGGATCGCGTGTACCAGAGGTGTGCCAACGAATCCATCCGGTTCAGCCTCCTGTAAACAACGCACTAGATGCTTGCGTCCCATGCCGGGATCGATGAGCACAATGGCCGCACCTGATTTAAGTAGCGCAAAAACTACGGTAATGAACTCGGCGTTGAAGGGAATCAACATCGCGATTCGATCGCCAGGCTTTAGGCCACGCTGCAGCAATCCTGCTGCAATAGCTGAACTTTGCTGATCAAGCTGCTCAAACGTAATCTGATGATAAGGTCGCCTACTTCCTAACTTATGAGATCCCAGAGGTGCAGCAATCGCGATCTCATCAGGACGTTGCATTGCCATCTCGGCCAAACGCTGAGCAACATTATGATTAAGATCTGTATTCACCATAAAAGACGTCACTCTCTTGTACCCAACTTCGCTTCGACTCGACGAACCGTCTCGGCAATGATCCAAGCAGCAACATCAACATTGGTCGCTGCAGCCGTACCTTTCCAACCAGGTACAGCATTCACCTCAAGAAGGTAATCCTGTCCATTTTTTCCGGGCAGCAGATCGATTCCGAGGGTCGTCGCTTGCATTCGGTCCATGACGTATCGAACTAACTGCAACTGTTTTTCAGTCGGTTCAATCGGCACTGCGACAGCACCTCTTGATACGTTCGTTCGCCAATCACCTTGCGATTCACGCCGAACAGCAATAACTTTCTCACCAATTGCTAATAATCGCAAATCATATCCGAAATGGGGAACAAATTCCTGTATGTACGCCACTTGTCGCAGTTGCTCGATCGCACTGAAGACACGCCAAGCCAAATCAGGATCTTGGATTCGCATGATTCCCCGACCTTCGCCACCAAAAATCGGCTTGACCACTACATCGCGACCAAGGCGTTCGAAAACCTCCATCGCTTGCTGACGTTGTTGGCAACAGTGTGTAGCCGGGAGAGCAACACCTAAATCGCGCAGATGATAAAGAGTCAGCCATTTATCGATTGCGATTTCAAGAGTTCGCGGCGGATTAACAATACAGACGCCAAGTTGCTCAAGTTGATGGAGAATATCGATTCGAATCACCATCTGCTCAAGCGAGCCGAGAGGCATCGTGCGCACGAAAATCGCATCGCAATCATGCAGCGCCATACCGGCTGCGGCCACAGACCAATTACCCTGCCGATCACAGCTGGCTTCCATCTCCTCAAACGATCGTACCTCGATCGAATGCGAGCCTGCAGCGCGGATCAAATCGCGAACATACCAGTTCTCTGGAGACCCAAGAATACAAAACTTCACAAAACCTCTTAGGTGAATGACTTAGCAATGAGATCAGGGCGAGGAGCGCCATACCGGTAAGTATGGCCGCTGCGTAGATTGGAGAATACGATCTCAGCAGGGCTAAAAAGTCCTGCATCAACCTGATAGAAATCAAAGTTGTACTTTTTAAATATTTCGGCGAATGGTGCTCCGAAATCGCGTGATGATTGACTTGGAACACGCGGCCCAATTTCTTTGATTGCCTCATCTTCGGCGTCGACGTATAGTGTGACCAAACCGCCATAGAGAATCGCATCGTTGGTACGCCCGATACCTTTTACAAAATCTTTTGCCGGTGGAGGTAGAGGGGCTAGGCCATGAGCGCTCTTAACTGCGTCCAATGGAAAACCAAGCTCGAATAATTTATGCAGCGCCGTCTCTACGCTGCGGGCCACTACCTGAACTACACCTGCTAAACTTCGAGTAGGCGCCACCAAAAGATGCAAGTGATCAGGAGACACCTGGCACTCTTGGGCTATTGCCTTAGCAACTTCATCTGTAGGCAATACATCGGACTCCAGTACGCCCACAGCTACAGTCGAAGTATCTGTCATGTTCAGCGCTTGCAAGACATGCTCCCGACCACGCTTCGATCGCATAGGTCCCGAACCCATTGCAAAATAATCACCAACCTTCACTGGCCAACCTGCGTATTGGGCGGCCATGCATGCGACCACGGGATCATCACTGGTCACTTGTACCCAGGGCCCTGGCCAGACCGCTCGCTCTCCAGGCAAAATGTTCACGTCAGCACAACCTGCCAAACAGATTTCTGCCAGCCATTCACCAGCCACCAGCCCGCCAAGCTGTTTAACACCGAAATCGAAGACCTCTGTGCCGCATGCGAGCAACTCAGCTGAGATTCGTAAGCTATTTTTTTCAGCGCGAACCACATCACACATGGTGGCTGCTTGTTGGTTGATCATAAACATAAATTACTCCTTGTCCTCACATTCTTTCCCATGAGGGACTCGCTGCCAAGCGGGATAAGAGGCAGGCAACCGAATTCGCGGCTTATTGGTTCAAAAATCCGCTCGGTTTCATCACGGTGGTTAAGAGTTCAACGGTCATCTACAATAACTTGAAGTATGAACCGTATCGGTTCAGCGCCAAACATCGAGCCGCTGAAATCATCTATAACCAACCACCTCATATGAGCTTAGAAAGCCATCGAGAATCACTTCTCTGGTCGCCTCAATCTCTTTGGGACTATTTTTATCAGCTTTGAGTAGGAGTTCAGGAAGTTGACTAGCCTCACGGTGGAGAATTATGTCAAAGCCATCTATTTGCTCTGTGCGGAGAACAATGCTAACCCAGCTGCGACAGGATCTATCGCTAGTGCACTCCATGTTTCACCGGGTACAGTTACCAGCATGCTCAAAACTCTGCGAGAAATCGAGTTGGCTGATTACACTCCATACGGAGGCGTCACCTTAACTTCTAAAGGGGAGCAACTAGCCTTGCGCGTCTTACGACGCCATCGCTTGATCGAATTATTTCTGGTGCGCACTCTCAATCTCACTTGGGATGAAGTACATGAAGAAGCAGAGAATATGGAACATGCGGTAAGCGATCTTTTAATTGATCGCATCGACCAATACCTTGACCACCCCGATTTCGATCCTCATGGTGATCCAATTCCTAAGAAAGACGGAACCGTTGGTGAAGCCAGCCAGATCAGCCTAACATCTTGCAGCGTAGAAACCCAATTCACTATTCAGCGTGTAACAGAACAAGCGGCTGACTTTCTAAGATATCTGAGTGAACATAGCTTGATACCAACTGCAACGGGACGCGTTATCAGCCGTGACCCCCTCTCGCGCGTCTTAGTCGTAGTAATGGGAAACACTCCCTCCACTCTATCATTTGATATCGCCAACAAAATTATGGTGCTTGTCCCAGCCACCACAGCCCATTAACAAGCTCCAACGGATCCATCATCTGTAGGCAACCTTCTCGCAATTTTCTTGACTAGATCGCAACATGACCAGCTTGAAAATCCAATTACCTCTCTGGCAGCAACCTTATAGCGCAGACTGGGATCTACCTGGCGATATTCTTTATCTAAACCACGGCGCGTTTGGCCTGACGCCAAGGAGCGTTTTGGCCGATCAGCGGCAATGGCAGCAACGCTGCAATCACAATCCGATGGACTTCTATCTGCGACAACTCGAACCTGCATGGTGGCATGCGCGAGATCGCTTAGCACAATTCCTAGGAACCCAGGCCCGTAACCTTGCCTTCTGTACTTGCGCTACGACTGGCATGAACCACATCGCCAGCTTTTTCCCGCTACAACCCAATGACGAAATTCTCCTTAACAATCATGAATACGGTGCCGTAAAGAAAATCTGGCAGCGTCGTTGCCAACAGACAGGGGCTCACTATCGAGAGATCGAAATCCCCTTCCCGATTTCTTCTCGTGAACAAATCATCGAACGCTATGAGAATGAAATCCGCACTAACACTAAATTGCTCATACTCAGCCAAATCACTTCCCCGACAGCGATTATCCTTCCCATTGCGGAACTGACGGAACTGGCTCATGCAAGAGGTGCTGCAGTTTGCATCGATGGTCCTCATACGATTCTGCAATATCCGCTTGATATCGATTCACTAAAGTGTGATTTTTATACAGCGAGCTGTCACAAATGGTTAAGTGCACCTCTAGGGAGTGGCTTCACTTTCATCGCACCGCAGTGGCAACATTTGACTGAACCATTTGAAATCAGCTGGGGGCGATTACCACCGGGAGAGCTCCGCGAATGGTCAGATCATCAGATATGGGTAGGAACCCGAGACTACAGTCCCTACTTAGCTGTTCCCGCAGCCTTGGATCTCTTCGAAAAGTATGACCTTTCGGAGCTTCGTTACCGCAATCATCAACTGGCGAGATATGTTCGAAATGAATTATCAGCAAGATTAGGTACAAATTGCTTGGTACCCGACCATAACGAATCGCCTGAGCAATCGTTGTTTGGTTGGATGGCAGCAGTTTGGCTACCAAGTGGAAACTGGAGTCAGTTACAGCAACGATTGTGGCAGGAAGAGCGTATCGAAGTGCCTATCATTCATTTTGCAGATCGCTATCTGATTCGTATCTCTTGCCACTTGTACTATGGTATCGATGAAATGAATCGCCTGATCAATGCGGTATGTCGTCATTGTGGCAAATAAGGGTAGCGTGGTTGATTCGGGTGTGACCTCCCTACCATCCCCGCTCGTCCGCGGTATGCCCCTCCCGCGGAGAGTTGAGCTGAAACTCAACCAACCTCTCGCCGTAGGCGTGTCTTTCGTACCAACAGCATACTTCCTCGCTCTCCATGACGAGCGAGGGAACTCGCGTACCAAAACGTCTTCTGCACCACTTAGTCTTGTGCACCACTAGGTACACGCAAGAAAAATAACCTGCAAAGAAAAATCACTTTTAGTCAAGCGTTTAGCCAGGATTTGAGAACGATTGACAACTTTCGCGGTTAAACCATTTGTCCAACAGAATTCATATGAAATTTCCCCAAAGTAATCCGCTGCGAATTCCGATGTACCTTGCGACAAGACCTTTGTGGTCTATGATACAGATGCGGGGTGAATGTACCCGCACCCTCCTGGAGGCTGTCATTTCGGCAGAGGGACCAAAAACTTGCGTTGGCCAAGGTCATTAAGTGGCAAGTGCAGTAGCACGCCCGACTTTCGCCAGTCTCGCAGCGGCTCCACTTTTTTGCCGCCAGCAGCCAAAAGGAAAAACAAGGCCGACACTTGAGCCAGCTTTCACGAGCCCCCAGGTGTCGGCTTCGTTTATTTTAGGCCTTATCTAGTTTGGGCCTTATCGATTCAACAAAAAAGCAGTTCTGCAAGTTATTGCTTTTTCAGACATGGTTTTTGACGTGTCGGTCGTCTCTTTATCTTTCGAATCGATCCGTTTTTGTTCTGTAACGCGCAGAGGAGACAGCAAACTATGCTTACTGAGCTACAAAAGGCTTACTGAGCTACAAAAGCGTTATTTTTAGAGACGCTCAGCATGCCTTTGACTGCGACCTGGTACGACATCAGCCGCTAAGCCACACCATTTGAGAAAGAGTATTTCGTAATAACAAATGTCGAACTCCCACCATCGATGCTGCAGGCTTGCAGCCGAGGGATCTTGGTGGTGATTGTTGTGCCATCCCTCACCGAAACTCAACAGAGCGACCAGCCAGTTGTTTCGGCTATCTTCTCCCGTTTCATAATTGCGGTAGCCAAAAAGATGTGTCAACGAGTTCACAGACCATGTGATGTGCCAGACGATTACGACTCGTAGAAACACGCCCCATACAACCCAGCTCACTCCCTGCTGTACTGCGGCGGCCCACCCAGAGGCTGACAGAAGTGCGAATAGGGCGCCAGCCAAGAAATACAATACGATCTGGCCACCGCTAAACATAAATTGCCGCCACGGGCTCAATTCCAGCTTGAGATAGAACGGATCGCGCAATAGATCCTTGGCGAATTTCTCTAAGCTAGCCACGCTGTGAGTTTGACGGTTCACGTACAACAGCCAACCAATATGGGACCAGAACATACTGACCCGCGGACTGTGAGGATCCGGCCGATCATCCGAGTGAGCGTGGTGCATACGATGAACGGCAACCCAGCGCGCCGGTGTATCCTGAAAGCAACAAATTCCTAAGATCGCGAATCCATGCTCTAACCATTTCGGCGTCTTAAAACTTCGATGCGTTAATAGACGATGGTAACCCACTGTAACACCTGTGCCAAAGACATGGACACTAAGCGCACTGACCAACACTGCATCCCAACCGAACTCAGAAATAGCGCGTTGCCGTCCAGCTTTCCCATATTGAGCGAGAAGATCTGGCGGAGTCGGCCAGGCTCTCGGTTTTGGAGCTACATTGTACGCTTGTTTCAGTCAGCGACTCTTCGCCGCAGACTTTGCAGGTAATAACAACCGTGTCAGTTGGCGCTGTC
>JAUMAI010000397.1:0-3109 GCA_032116775.1 Pirellula sp.
CACGATCATGAAGGACTATATGGCCAACGGGCGGTTTTCCCGTGGCGCCGACGTCATCGCCGATGCCAGTTTTGCATTCATCGGCAACATCGACCATTCGATCGAGCAATTGGTCCGTTCCGAAAAGCATGATCTATTCATCGCTCTGCCACAGTCGTTCGACTTGGCGATCATGGACCGATTCCATACCTATCTGCCGGGGTGGGAAATGCCGAAGAACAGCAGCGAATTCCTTACCAACAACTACGGGTTCATTACCGACTATTTGTGTGAGGCCTTTCACTACCAGTTCTCCCACACGAATCGCTACGAGGACGTCAACAAGCGAATTCGACTTGGAACCGAAGCGGAAGGGCGCGATGAAAAGGGCATCAAGAAAACGATCTGCGCTTTCTTGAAGATACTGCACCCTGATGGAGCGGTTACTGCCGAGGAGTTCGATGAGTACACGCACTATGCGGTTGAACTGAGACGCCGTGTCAAGGAACAGATGAACAAGCGGAAGCCTGATGACGAGTTTGCGAAGATCAATCTTTCGTATATCGCATCAACTGGCAAAGAGGTCGTGGTTTATTGCCCAGAATCACGAAATGCAATGGCAACATTGGAGCCAGCTCGTCGTGGTATTCACGGTGAAAAGCTCGTGCAGGCCAACTCGGCAACTACGATGGTTGAGCCGTCGGCTTCGAAGCCAAGGAGTGTTACCACAGTTCAGGAGTTGCAAAACATTCCTGTAGAAACCGTTCAGCCCGTTCCGCAGCCGACGACAGCGGATGCACCACTCAACGCGGCGGTTCAAGAGCAACATTTCACGATTCACTACGGTGCAACCGGCTACACCTTTGATTCAATCGTCGGGCCCTACCTTGCAGGGGCGCAAGAGCTGATTGTTGAAGACCCTTATATCCGCATCACGCATCAGGTCCATAACTTCGTGCGATTGTGTGAGACCATCGTTAAAAACGGTGGAGTGCGAAAAGTGACCTTGATTACGACCGAAGATGAGAACCCTGAGATAGCCGAAAAAACGAAGACGATGCTTGAAGATGTAAGCCAAAGTCTTTTGGAAACCGATATCGTTCTCAAAGTTCGATTCAATCCCAACTTGCATGATCGAGAAATCCGAATCGACAACGGCTGGACCGTCAAGATTGGTCGTGGCCTAGATTTCTATCAAAAGCCGAGCACCTACTTTGACATCGGTAGCAACGACCTCTCGCTTCGCAAGTGTCTAGAGACGAAGGTCGATATCTTTCGGTCGGGTTCAACTCAAGGGAAGTAATCAATATGGGCCGACGCATTCTAGTCTCTTGGATTGGCCATACGGACCTTCGAGCATTTGTACGTTTGGATGCGTCAGCGGATCGTTCAGTCATTGAGAAAATTGCTGGTGTAAGAGATGGTGAAACGGGTGCTGGTCCTGTGAAAGCGTTGATCGAGCTGGAGACCTTCGACGAAGTTCACTTGTTGAGCGACTATCCTCCTGAGATTACCAAGCCATTTGCAAAATGGTTGGCGTGCAAATCGAAGCTCCACCGGCTTTCTCCCAAGAACCCAAGCGATCATGGGGAGATTTTGCAATTGGTGAGACCGCTGCTTGAGTCTCTCGAATTGCGCAAGGATGAATCGCTCAGCTTCCACTTGAGTCCAGGCACGCCGGCTATGGCTGCGATTTGGATACTGTTAGCGAAAAGTCTTTTCCCAGCAACGCTTTATCAAACATATGGAGGGAAGGCCTGGATCACAGAAATCCCCTTCGACATTACCATCGATGTGATCCCCCAGTTGATGCGAGATCCGGATCGGTTTTGGCAGCATCTCCAAGTGCAAAGCCCTCAGGAGATCGGTGGATTCGAGAGAATCGTGGGTGACAGTCCCGCGCTGAGAACCGCAGTGGGGCGAGCTCAACGTGCCGCGATCCACGAAGTACCCGTGCTTGTCCTGGGCGAAAGCGGTACGGGCAAGGAAATGTTTGCGGACGCAATTCATAAAGCGAGCGGACGCCGAGCCAAGAAGATGTACTCCATCAACTGTGCCGCCATATCGAGGGAACTGATCGAGTCAGAACTCTTCGGCCACGTCAAAGGCTCATTTACCGGCGCTGCTAAGGACCACATTGGTCTCTTTGAGCAGGCACACGGAAGCACTCTGTTTCTGGACGAAATCGGCGAGTGTGACCTTGGTCTCCAGGCCAAACTTCTCCGAGCGTTGCAACCTCCTGATAATGGTGGCCCGTGTCAACGCGTGTTCCGCCCTGTGGGGGCAACCGAAGACCGCGTCGCAGATGTGCGAATCGTTGCGGCAACAAATCGCGATCTCCATAAGCTAATTGAAGAATGCAAATTCCGCGAGGATCTATACCACCGGATCGCCACTATCACCCTAAAGCTACCTCCACTTCGTGAACGCGGTGACGACGTGATGCTCCTTGCTGATAGTCTCCTTGAAGATGTCAATAACCAATTCGCAAGCCAGTTGGGAAACGTTTACAAACACAAGAGTTTTGGTGAGGAAACAAAGAAGTTTATCCGGCACCAACCTTGGCGCGGAAATATTCGCGAGCTTCGCAATGCGATTGTCCAAGCTTGTGTTATGGCGGCGACCGACGAACTTGCCCCCGAGGACATCTCAGCAGCGATCGCCGATGTACCTGGCCAAGTAGGACCAAGTCTCCACGATCAGCCTTTAGGTTGCGGCTTTTCTCTCGATGATTACCTTGATGATGTTCAAAGGCGATTTCTTCAAAGAGCGATGGATGAAGCAGGAGGGGTGAAAAAAAGAGCAGCCGAGCTCTTGGGATTCGACAACTACCAAACACTTTCAAACCGTCTCTAAAAGCTCGCAACCAGAGAATGATTTGTTTTGGCACGAAGATTGCTTAGTGCCAGATGGGTGCGATCAAACGGAAATTGTGAATAGGATAATACAGATGATAACCGCGATTGAGCTAGAGAATTTTCGGGGCTTCGGCAAGCGTCAACGAATCGAGTTATGCCCGATCACGCTGTTGTATGGCGCCAATAGCGCAGGCAAGTCTGCTGTATTGCACGCGCTATTGTTTGTGCATGAATTTCTTGTGATGCGAAACGAATCGCCTGAACGCTCTGAG
>JAUMAI010000398.1:0-1668 GCA_032116775.1 Pirellula sp.
GACCTCGCTGTCTGGCGCGCTTACGGCACAAGATCGGGTGGAGAAGTCTTGTCTATTGAGTAACGGACCTTCGTCCAAATTTTCCTTGTATAAAAACCTTCACTTTCCAAAGATAAGAATTATGAAAAAAATCTTCAGCGTCGTTTTCCTAGCAGTTGCAACTCTGTGGAGCTCACAAATTCACGCCCATGACACTTGGGTAGAGACGGGCTCGTTGAGCATAAGAACGGGAGAGTATATCTACGTTGATCTTAGATTAGGCAATCATGGCAACAACCATCGTGATTTCAAGCTTGCGAGCAAGATTACTTTGGCACCGTGCGAACTATCGATTCTGGGGCCAGATGGTAAGCGACAGGATGTCAAATCCAAACTAGTCGATACCGGGAGCGCCGAGAAAGAAGGATATTGGACGACTCGCTTTGTGGCTAAGGATTCTGGAGTCTATGAAGTCCTGCATAAACTCGACACATTGCATGGAAAAACCCGTGCAATCAAGAGCAGTAAGACCTACTTCGTCGCAAGTGATAAGAAGGGAGACGGTCCAGTTCGAGGCCAAGAGAATATCAAATCGCTCGGGCTTGGCTTAGAGTTCGTGCTGGAGACACCGATCGAACAATTGGCCGCGGGCACAACCCTTCGTTTACGTCTTTTGCGGAGCGGAAAGCCAGTTAGTGGAACCCTTGTCTCGTTCGTGCCCCGCGGAATCACCCTGAGCGAAGGTGTGGACTCCACTTATGAGCACAAGACAAATTCAGAAGGCCGTGTTGAGTTTACGCCTTCGGAGGGCAACCTAATCTTGGCGGTTGCACATTTTGTTGCTGACGATGAAAAAGGGGAAGGTTTTGACAAGACGCATTACGGTGCCACCATCGTCCTGCCAGTGCCTCAACAGAAAAGTCTCATCAAGTAGTTCTCTTTCGATTCGGTTATTCGCTCTTCAAAGGAAATCAAGTCATGTGTAGATGCTTGCTCTATATCTTTACAATCGTTCTGCCGTTATCCGTGACTGCTCTTGCAGATGACAAACCGGATTCGTGGCCAGCGTTTTTAGGGGCTGGAGCATCGTCTACCAACGCGGAAACTTTGCCCATCAAATGGTCGCCCGGTGAGAATGTATCATGGCGGGCTACGTTGCCGGGACATGGTCAATCCAGTCCTGTCGTTTGGGGGCAACGTGTATTTCTTACCTCAGTGGAAGGCCCTCAAAAAGAAACATTCCATATCCTTTGCCTTGATCTTCAAAGTGGAACGGAACTTTGGCGACGAAGTCTCAAAAACTCGTCACCCGTCGCTAACAGTGTTTATGTTAGCCGAGCGGCACCGACTCCAGTTGTTGATGTTACAAGCGTAATTGCACAATTCGAAAGCGGTCACTCGCAGTAGAACTTGGACCTTTTGTGGCTGAGTTCGGATTGGGAGCGTCACCATGCCAGACAAAGAAACTTGCCTTCGTTCTGCTCGAACATGATGGTCCTAGTCATCTGGTTGCATTGGATAAAGCTTCCGGAAGAACCATTTGGACAGCAGATCGCACTGCGCGGCGAAGTTGGAGCTCACCAGCCATCATTTCAGTTGCAGGCAAACAGCAGGTTGTTGTTAGCTCCGCAGGTTCAGTCGATGGTTATGCTTCCGATGACGGCAAGCTGCTGTGGAGTTTTAAGGATG
>JAUMAI010000398.1:1737-2840 GCA_032116775.1 Pirellula sp.
TCGATTTTGGCGATGGCCGATTTTTGGTTGGTGCATCTGCAGGTCGTCAGGGTGAAAATGCAGATGCGGCGAAAAAGTCCAATTTTCTGATTCAGGTTACTACTAACGATGGGACTGATTGGAATGTTGAGCGTAAGTGGATTGCAGAGGATGCATCGCCCACTTGGGCTTCGCCAATCGTCCACGACGGGTTGGCGTATTGGATCAATCGCGTTGGGGTGGTCAGTTGCTTTGACGCGAAGTCCGGTGAGCTCGTCTACCGCGAACGGACAAAGCAATCTTGTTGGGCGACACCCTTCGCGATTGGTGATCGCATCTATTGGTTTGGCAAAGATGGGCTGACCACGGTCATTGCTACGGGGCGAGAGTTCAAAGTTCTCGCTGAAAATCAGCTTTGGAACCCCGATGACCTAATACCGGAAGAGTCCGCACCGACCAGTGAGTCGACGGAAGAGCGACGTCGAGGCGCAGCGATGTTTAGCGGTCCAACGCTCTACGGTTACGCGGTGGTCAACAACCGATTTGTACTCCGCATCGGCAATCAAGCTTTCTGTGTTAGCAAGTAAAAACATTTCCGAGTTTGAACAAAGGGTGGAATGACAATGAGACGAAAATATTTTGTAGTGGGCGCTATTTTGCACCTCTTCTTTGTAACGATGTGCGATGCCCACGATCTTTGGATCGAAACAAACACATCGTTTGTTAGAAACAAAGAAGTTGTGAATGTTTCTTTCAAGCTTGGCAATTGCGACGAAGGGCGGCGTGACTTCAAGACAAAAGGATTGATCGATAAAGATGGGACCGTCGTTGAATCGATTTCTTCAACCCAGCAGCGGGTTGATCTCTCGGCGAGCCTGGCTCGCTCGAGCAATGACCCAAGCGCAGGTTTTTGGACTACCGTATGTCCGGTCAATGAAATTGGTACAAATTGGTTCAATCAGTCGCTCGACCATGTCATTGAGCATGACGGGAAAGAGATGCGAGGTATCGTTACTTCAAAGGCTTTCGTGATTGCTTCCGAAACGCTTGAGCCCTCTATCAACTCGAAAGCAAATCAGCTTCTGAACCTACCGGTAGATTTCGAACTTCAAAGTTCTGCATTT
>JAUMAI010000399.1:0-4121 GCA_032116775.1 Pirellula sp.
TGTTACTTTGACCGACGAGGATATGCAGAAAGGTTTTGAATCTAACTTCGGGCCACGTGCTGAGGTGTTAGCGATCGTTCTCAGCAATCAAAGAACAGCTCATGAAGTCTGGGAGATGGCTCGTGCTAAAAACAGCGATGAAGAATTCGGCAAGCTAGCGGCTCAGTACTCAATTGAACCAGTTTCGCGAGCTAACTTCGGTAAGGTTCCACCTATTCGCCGTTACGGCGAAAACGAGGTGCTCGAGGAGCAAGCCTTTGCCTTGAAGCCTGGGGAACTGTCCGGAATCGTAGCCCTGGGAGATCAATATGTTATCTTGCGGTCTCAAGGTTTTACCAAGCCCGTCGTTCAAGATTTTGAGGCAGTGAAAGATGAATTGGCTAAGGCTCTCCTTGAAAAGCAGACCATGGCTTCCATGAAGACACAGTTGAATAAACTGATGGATGAAGCCCAGATTGATAACTTTCTGGAAAACACTTCCCAGAGCGGTAAGATGCAGACTGCGAAAGCGCCAGCTGCTCCAGGAGCGACCAAAACTCGCTAGTTATCGTAAGGTTCGGTCAAGCTGTAACAAGTTTGATCGAGCAACAACTAATATCTATCTATGATCACCCCGGTCTGACGAGCTGAAAGCTTTTAGGCCGGGGTTTAGTATTTAACATTGAGCACAAATGGAGTCTCAGAAATATGGATCGAGACACACTTAAGCAGGTTCAGGCTCCACTAAAACAAAAGTATCGCGAGCAACCTGACAGCGCCATGGTCACGATGCATTCCCGAGGAAGCGTCAAGATTAGTGAGCAAGCATGTGAAGTCGATACCGCTTCTGGTAAAGTCGTTGCTGGCTTACATCGGGCGGCTGGTGGGGATGGCTCTGGAGTTTGCTCGGGCGATATGCTGCTCGATTCCTTGGTTGCCTGCGCAGGTGTGACTTTTGGTGCTGTAGCGACAGCGATGAATCTCAAGATTCGAGCGGCGAACATCGAAGCAATTGGCAAGCTCGATTTTCGGGGAACGCTTGGTGTATCGCCCGACGTTGCAGTGGGAGTCCAGCATGTCGAGCTACATTTCACGATCGATAGCGATGAGGCTCCTGAGCAGCTCACTAAACTGATGGATCTGATCGAGCGTTACTGTGTGATCTATCAGACACTACAGCAGCCACCTTTAGTGGAAACATCATGGTCGATTACTGGTGTTAGCTGAGAGTGAGCGTTTGGTTGCTCCAGATTACTTCTCGGTGATAGGTGTTGGGTCCAATCGATAGAATATCGCCAAGGGTAAAACTAATAGGGCGATCATTAGGAACACACTATTGATGGGAGTTCCGAGACTGTTGGCGATCAATTCAAAAAGCTGATAGAGCGGCCCAGCGAGTAGCATACCGAGAAAGTTGCCCTGGTTCATGGTCGCGATCAAGCGACCTTTGAGGGCATTCGGGGGACGTTCCTGCAAAAATACCTGCAGCGGTATCGAGTAGATCGCTGCCGCGATTCCCAGGCCTACAAGTGCCAGGCGACATCCATTGAGACCGAGTAGTGGGCTCTGCATTCCATCCCACAAACTTAGGGCAGCCAGAAAAACAACAATGCCCCAAAGACCGCCGGTGATTAGGATTCGAGGCGAAAAGAAGCGGCATAGTAGCGACCCTAGGGGCGCGCCCACCATGATGCCGATCGCGATCAGACCTACCAGTAAGCTGGTGGCTTCTTCATCCAGTTTCAAGGGCCCAAGACCGAGTCGATTTACCGTCGGCATGGCAATCGTCGAGACCATCCAAAATACGCATGAAACTAAGAGTGCATTGAGAAGTACGCGGTCCTTCATCAGCAATTTACGAATATCGTAGCTGATCCCAATGTTATCCCAGGTGAATTTTGTATCGGGCTGTGCTGGTTTAATGCGTCGCACTAGCAGAGAGGTTAGTGTGCCGCCTACTGCAATGCCAATGCATATGGCTGAGCCGATCCAGAGTTTGTTGAACATGTCGGGCGATGGTTCGTCAGGCACGAGTCGCTTGTAAAGGTTTCCTGCCATCACCACGCCAAAGATAATTGCCAGAAAGGTGGTCATGACCATCAGGCCATTGGCTCTAGGTAGGGCTTTGGTCCCAAAGAGTTCCGGTAAGATGCCATACTTGCCTGGCCCGAAGAACGTACTTTGAGTCGCCATCAGGAACAGTACGGTCCATGTTCCAATCATGCCGATCTGGTCGTAAAAGAGAAATGCTAATAGACCTAAAAGCATGACTACGATTTCAGCAACTTTGCTGTACACAATAATGGGTGTCTTGCTGTATTTATCCGATAGGAAGCCGGCATAGCCTGAGAAGAGAACAAATGGAACCGAGAAGACGAGGGTCGCCCAACCTTGCAAATCAGCTCCCTCGGAAATAGCCATCAAGAGAACAAGTTGCTTGAAAACATTATCGTTAAACGCTCCCAAAAACTGAGTGGTAAGCATGCCCCAAAACGAAGGATTGGTACTCAGGTGGGTTGGCAGATCCTCTGCTTGGGATGCGGATTCCATGAAACACCGTTGAGATAAGTAAACGGAACCTATAGATCGTTCAGTCGGGAAGTTAACTGGATTTCAGATAACTTGGCAGAAAGTAAAATAGCGGTTCGGAGCGAAGCGAACTAGATGGAAGGTCTGAACGAATCGACGGAATAGACGCTCTAAATTTGTTTGGACTCTATCTGGTCACAAACTTGTCGCGCAATCGGCGAAGAATTCTCTAATTTTGGTCAAAATCATCATTTAGCGAAAATTAGAGAGTTTTGAGATGCTCCAAAACCGCAGTCTTCTGCTGTTCTGTCAGGCGACTGGGAAAATCATGGCCGGCGGCGTTTTTACCTGGGACTCGCGTATCAAAATATTCGCGACGTTTTTCGGCCCGTAAGCGGTTGGGTACTTCCTGCAGTTCCTCAACTTGTAATCCCATCCGTTTAACATCCAGTTGTTCAGCCACTCTTCGCCAAACGGCGGGGCGCTTCTCTGGATTGAGAAGGTGCCATAAGGTGGGAACGCTTCCGTTGTGTAGATAAGGAGCCGTCGCCCAAACACCATCCAACGGAGGTGCCACATAGCCCTCGGGTTCCGTGATCGTGCTCTGCTTTCCGTACTCAGCAAACCAGCTCTCTCCGTAG
Organism: Pirellula sp.; assembly: GCA_032116775.1. GTDB lineage: Bacteria > Planctomycetota > Planctomycetia > Pirellulales > Pirellulaceae > JAFLCP01. Next base: position 3,150 of record JAUMAI010000399.1, read on the forward strand.
GCTTGCCGATGCGCTGCGGTTAACGCTTTATGGCGAACAGGATCTGTCCCAATTTCCTCTAAGGGGACCATGAGTTCAGGATACTTACCCTGCGGTCCGTACGTTCCGTGACACGAGCTACAATTGTCGCGAAAAATCACTTCTCCTTGTTGGGCTAAGCCGTCATCGATTTTTCCAGGATACTTCGGTGAAGGAATGGAATTAATAAACTCATAAACATCGCGGAAGTCGCTTTCCCAATTGCGAAATTTGTCTGGCCCATTTTGACGCACCAGCATGAACTGCATCAGGCCTCGATGGCCTTTCTGCGCGAAACCATCGATGTAAATATGATGCTTCTTCTTGAAGTGCCACCATGGAGGCGGATCCATGTCATGGTTTACCAGTTTCGGGGCTGGTCGCCACGAGATGACGTTGAGATCGGCATCACGAAAATGCATCAATGCGACTCCAAACATCACCGCGTTGGATGAACCACGAGTTGTCCCAAGTGGCAAAAATGCAGAGCCCACATCCATGTGGGAGAGCGGTTTTCCCATTTGCAGTTTTGCAGAGCGAACTTCCTCCGTTAGTGTTTGGAGGGCATACGAATTGTTTGGTGCGCCTGGGTATGAAACACCGTTGACCTTACCGCCGTGACAGGCAAAGCAATTCATGACGTAACTGCCGTCAGGATTAACAATATACTGTAAGGGGGCGGGTAAAAGAGTTTTTCCTTCATCCGACTCGGTTGAAGTAGGCTTGTCGCTTCCAGAGGTTGCTGGTGGACGTTCCGACAATCCGAAGCGCTGCCAGAACGCTTGGGCTAAGTCGGAATCATTGGCCTGATGGTCTGCACTATTGGCCTGACCAGTCGATTGATTCCAGGTTTGAACTGCCAATCGCCGCGCGACATCATCATCAAAGTCTGGCGGAAGATAAGGAGTCTCTATTAAGTGTTTGTATCCCCTGCCTGCGTCCGCAGACATGGTC
>JAUMAI010000400.1:0-2311 GCA_032116775.1 Pirellula sp.
AGCAATACATCTCGCAAACAGTCGAGGATCCAATTCCACTGATCGAGCAATGTCTCTTCGTTTAATGCCAGAACGCTTTCTGCAACCATAGTATCTCTACAGATGTTGTATGTCGTGACAATCTCCCACAGTGAGTCTGGGGAGCGTAATGAAGAGGAATTTCATAGGTTAGATCAGATTGGGCGAGAATTCTACGGGGTGGGGTAGCAATATCCTTGCTCTATTAAATAACCTAATGGCTTCTGGGAAATGAATAAGAGTTAGGGGGCTGAGGATTCAACCACTTGTCGGCCGTTAAAATGTGTTGATAGGAGAAGGTAGAGATGCAGGGTATTTTTATTAGCCAATGGTTCGTGTTTCAGTGCTTGATCTGTCTACTTGGGATCGGATCTCTCGCGGCTGAAGAAAACGAAGCTGTATCTGAAGTTTTGAAAGGAATAGTTAACAAGCAAGCAAAGGCTTGGAATAACGGCGATATCGACGGTTTCATGGAGGCGTATTGGCGAAGTGAGAAGTTGACCTTTTCCTCCCGAGGTGAAACGCGTCGCGGCTGGGAAGCTACTCGGGAAAAATATCGAAAAAGCTATCCAGATCGTTCGACGATGGGAATTCTTAACTTTTCTAATCTCGAGACGGAAATGCTGAGCCCGAATGTCGTGTTGATGTTAGGAGAGTGGCATCTTGCCAGAAAAGAAGAAATTGGAGGAAACTTCTCGATCGTATGGAAAAAAATCGATGGGAAATGGGTTATTGTGCATGACCACTCATCAGCGATGGAATCGCCGCAGAAGAAATAGACCGACTGTTTCTGATCAACGCGTTACAATGTGTCTCAATAGCCAACACTTTTGAATAGATACCAGGAAAGACAAAAATGTCGCTCAATTCATTGAACCGTCGCATGTTCACTCTGACCTTAGGTGCTGGAGCGTTATTGACTAGCGATATTTATGGAGCTCAGGAGAAAGCTCAAGAATCCGCCGGTCCAACCGGGCCCAAAGAGGCGTCATTTGAGCGAGATTATGAACCACCAAAGTTCAAGCCATCATGGAAGAAGGAGCAGGTGAATCGTACTTTGTTGCAGGACTTTGTGATCTTTGCCCATTCTGATTTGGAAATGGTGAAAAAGCTGTTAGAGCGTGAACCTGGTTTACTCAACGGTGCGATGGATTGGGGAGGCGGTGATTTTGAAACCGCCTTGGGTGGGGCTTCGCACATGGGACGTCGTGACATCGTTAGCTTTTTGCTAGAGCGCGGAGCCCGAATTGATATTTTCTGTGCTGCTATGATGGGGCAGCTTGATGCCGTAAAGGCATTTCTAACTCTTCAGCCGGCGTTGATTGATGCCAAAGGACCACATGGTTTTTCGCTGCACATGCACGCACAAGCAGGTGGAGACGAAGCCAAAAGCGTACTTGAATATCTGCAGAGTGTTAAAGCTGTTGAGTTGCGTCCTTTACCATTTTTGCAAAAGAAGTAGAGCCCTATTACATTTAGAGCAGGGTCGGCGACAGGGAGTGCGTTTACTGGTGTTCCATTGCAAGTGACACCAGTAGGCAGCTGCCATCATCAATAATTGATAAGCCAGCTAAGCGTGCTTCCTTCGCAGCTTCTTCATCTTCGGCTCCGGGTTGTATCCAAATGGACTTAATGCCCGCTGAAATAGCCTGCGAAATAATTGTACGCGTGATATGAGGAGGTGTGATAATCGACAGAGCCTCCACCTTTTCGGGCAGAGCTTCTAAGCTAGGATAAGCGGGCTGTGCTTCGATATTTGAAGCATTGGGATTTATGGCATAAGTTGTGCGTCCGCTTTGCCGAAGCGATCGGAGCACTTTGTTGCCGTACTTCTGCCGATCTCGCGATGCACCTGCTACAGCGAAACTGCGATGTGACAGGAATTTAGAACGAGGGTCCAAGTGGTCATTGAGCATTCGAGAATTCTTCCTGTTACAACAGGCCTAATAAGGATTCGAGCATCTCGGGGCTACGAGCTGCAAGTTATTGAACATGTATCATCGCCCGCGATATTAGTAAGCAAATCATTATTTCAGGAGTCTCAGCAAAAGATATGTCTTCCATCAATCTAGCGAATCTACCAACTACCGATTCAACTCAACTATTTAGGTTTCGTGATAGGCAGTATGCAGGGGAGTTAATGGCAGTTGCGATCCTCGATTGGGGACTCTTTGATTGGTTCTCAGATCGGTCATCGGCCTCTATAGAGGAAGTGTGCGACCACTTTAAGTCTGCCAGACGACCGACGGACGTTCTTTTGACATTGTGTCGAGCGTCAGGAGTGCTTGAATTA
>JAUMAI010000401.1:0-463 GCA_032116775.1 Pirellula sp.
GCGAACCTCGATGTCTCCCATTTCTGTCTGAATCAAGACTTCTGGGAAATCGGGAATCGGTTCATCACGCCATTGAAATCGGGGCACATTCTTGAGATCGAAGTCAACCAGATGTTGTCGATCCGCCGCATCGCGATACTGTGGTTTGAGATATTTCCATTCGCCAGTACCGATAACCTCCTCAACAAGCTTGGCGAGTCGAGGATCGTGCTGTTGCAGTTCGCTTCGAGTATTAACATGGTTGTGCAACGCGTCGTTTTGACGATTGTCGTCGAACCAACACTGCACACCTTCAGCGAAGTACTCTTGGCGATTGCTCTCAGCGTAAGTTCCTTTCCAAAGTCCATCCTTCTTGGCGGCTTGGAAAGCCTCTTCCAGGCGAGTGTCGAAGGTGCTGTCAAGCTTATTCATGCCCGTTTCATGGACCGCATGAGCCAACTCGTGAATCAGAATGTTTTCTGTG
>JAUMAI010000401.1:473-3061 GCA_032116775.1 Pirellula sp.
ATAAGGATCATTCCGATAACAGAGGATATTTTCTTCAGCACAACTGACGACGGGAACTTGCGGTGTTGCGCCTAAGCCACGAGCCCTTCGATCCCAATAAACACGAGATTTTAAATCTGAATGTTCAGGCACATCAGTTGTGTATTCGTTATACGCCATCACCGCTAAGCGAACTTTTTGAGCTGTCATCGCATCAAGAATATCTTGGCGATGTCCAATCATCTTCGCCACGATCCAGGCCGCTTCACGTAAAGCATTATCTGAAAGTTTATTCGATCCAAGAATCGCAAAGCCACGAACTGAAATATGCTTTTGGTAGTAGTCCGAAAGCTGCCATTCCGCTCGCAATCGATCAGGAACTGGTCCAACTTCGCTGATCCAGCCCGATTCTATTTCATGGGCCATCGATGAGGACAAGGACCCCATCGACAGCAGCATCAGCAATAGCAACATTGAAATGCGGTACAGCGATTCCATAGAGCCAATCTTTGTAAAAAGCGAAAGCGAAATCCAATCGGATGAACGCACCTTAGCTTACGGTACAGCTGGGCAAGTTCTAATTCCATCATGAATGATCTTTAGGATCGCTGCCCGCTCTGCGCCTTGAAGCGGCAACCTAGGAGCTCGCGTCCATTCCTGCCCGATTCCAGTTTCTTGCTCACAGAGTTTGATGTATTGGACAAATTTGACATGAGTATCTAAGTGGAGCAGTGGAGTGAACCAGCGGTAAAGCTTAAGAGCTTCATCCCAAAGACCACTCTTCATTAAATTCCAGAGATGCTGGTTTTGTTTTGGAAACGCAATACCGGTTCCAGCAACCCAACCATCAATACCAAGAATCGCACTTTCTAAAGCGAGATCGTCTACGCCAGTGAAGATTGAATATCGTCCCTCAACCGTATTATGCAAATCGGTGATTCGTCTTGGATTGCCGGAACTTTCTTTGAGGGCCACAAATCGGTCGATCGATGCGAGTTCAGCGAACATCTCGGGAGTTATGTCATTTCCATAACTGATCGGGTTGTTATAGATCATGATTGGCAGCTGAACAGCGCTCGCAACCGTTCGGAAATGAGCAAGTGTCTCTTCGACATCTGGCGTTTTGTAATTCATAGCTGGCATGAGCATCACGCCGTTAGCACCAAGTTTATCGCAGTCGTTGATGTAGCGAATGGCTTCTGCGGTACTCGTTTCCGCCACGCCCGATAGCACCGGTACTCGTCCACCAACCGCTTTCACCATTTCGCCGATGACTTCTCTTTTCTCGCTCGCCAGCATCGATTGATTTTCGCCGAGAGATCCCAAGAAAATGATTCCTTGGACGCCCGATTCAATGAGAATGTTGGCATGGCGAGCGGTCCCCTCGATATTGAGCGAACCGTCTTTGTGCATTTGAGTTGTGATTGCAGGAAATACACCTTGCCAAAGATGTTGTTTTGAACTGGACGAGCTCATCGCGTCTCCCAAAACTTGAATAAATGAAAGCAAATCGAAGCATGGTCAATTGACCTGTGTATCCTACCAAAGTGGCATGCGATTGGCATGTATAGAAGAGTCATGTTCCGAGCGCTTTTTTACAAGTCCGCTGCTTTTCTCACTTCCTTTTGGGCTTCATCTCGGCTTAAGGTAACAGGCGTATGATTCTGACATGGTTAACAGCGTTACTTGTTGGAGGCGGATATCTATGAAAAAGTCTTGGCTATTGATGCCATTATGGATTGGTGGAGCGGTCGTGGTTGGCTACGGTGCCGCGGTAATACAGGGACGACCTAGCAGGGTGCCAGCCTATGCAACTTGGGCACAAGAAGCCTCAGCGTACAATCCGATGCCCTATCGGGATGTCGCATATCAGCAGATCGCAGAGACGCCCACGCCTCCTAATAATCCTCCAGTAGGTTCCGTGCCTATCGCGCAGCCAGCACCTCCGCAGCCAGCACCTCCGCAGCCAGCACCTCCGCAGCCAGCAGCCCCGCCGCCAGCATCGCAGTATCAACCGGGGCTTCCCCCTCCACACCCGCCAGGGCATGGGCCGGCCCATCCACCACAAATGCATCGGCCTCAAGGTCCCACGGCGGCTTATCCCGTGCCTGTCGCACCGCACGCAACTCATACCGGCATTCCACCAATGCCAGGTAGTGGCTCAGTGGCTTACATGTGGGTGCCCGCACATTCCACGGCGGCACCTGTCGGCGGGCAGAATGGAATTCTTGCCTTGATCCGCTGGCTTGATACCAGTCGTGACGGCGTTTTATCCAAAGATGAAGTGGACATGACGCTAAGCAAGCTGAAGTCCCTTGATCGCAATCAAGATGAAAAAATTACTCCCGATGAACTGCAGTTGATTCGGAACTCAGCAAACGGTGTTGGCCATGGGGCCAACAGAATGATGGGGCCAAAGAATAAGCGAAGAGGTATGCAGCCCTCAGGTATTTCCCGCCGCATGCCCCCACAAGCAACTCTTCCTTGGGGAGGTGCTCGACCTCGACCAAACTTCGGGGCAGGTCTTCCTCGCCCCGAACGGATGCATCCACCAATGCATTTGCAGATGCATTCGCCTCCTGGAATGTCACCTCAGCACGGACCAGGAC
>JAUMAI010000402.1:0-5347 GCA_032116775.1 Pirellula sp.
TAGAGACCTGGTGAAATAGTTTTGTCAGACATTAGTCGGAGTTCTAATCATCGAGATTGGCAAACGAGACCAGCTAAGTAAAGAGTTTGCGGCATGGCAACAGCCTTCCAACCGATATCGGCCGGTAATTTCTCCATACCTATTCATGGTTCCCACTGGAGATGAAGGTTTGGAAAGTGTGCGAATCTCGGTCTACTTTGGTAGTCTGCAAACTGAGGTGTTGGGAAGGTGTAGAGATAGGTTTTGGGTTTGATTTTCCATGCTGATATCGTTTTTCTGACGTTATAAATAAAAACGCCACAGACATTTCCTAGATTGAATGTCAGTGGCGTCTTTTCTCGATTTGCACTAGTCAAGTGTAGCAGTTCGAACGCGGAGGCTCTCGTCGCCGACCGGTATTTGAAGCTAGCTTACTGCCGTAGGTTGACCAAGCTCAAGCCTGAGCCTTGGGCGAATCCGGCGATTTGTGCGATCACACCGTTGACGGACCAAGCGTAGCTCATACCTGCAACAGTTTGGCCAGATGCCGAAACTGGTTGGGAAACACCGTCACCATAGGAAGATGTTTGGTTAATGGTAGTTACGCGAGCGGTGCTACTGGTAGCTGGGTCAAACAGGAAGCCAGTTACCATCGACATGCTGGAATAGCCCGCGGATGCTGAGAGGCCGCGCACTTCTTCACCGGCTGCATCACTCGTAATTTCTAATGATTCCAGCCCGTATGCGGCTAGGTTGTCACCTTCTTCTTGGGCAGATACAAGTGGGGAAAACGTAACAGCGAGAACCAACGTAAGTAACAGTCTCATCATTTTGCCTCCTAAATGGCAATATCAAAATTGCTTGTGGCTAGTACTGATGCACTCCATAAGCATAAAGCAGTTGTTTAAACCTAAACCTAGCCTCACATATATAGCTGAGGGTTTAGGGTGGTCAAGTAAAATGTGTTGTTTATGAAGGATGCGGCACGCTGCTGCGCGATTCGGCAAAATGCGATGAATCGCTTCTTACCTTTAGGAAATCTAAAGCCGTCCAAAGATCCAGATTTTTGAGGATGCTTGGTGGGGCTTGCGCTTTTGCGCATGCTTTGCTCTTTGGCTGCGCGTTTGTTGTTTTGGATGCGCGAAAGAGAAAATGTTATGCGCTTATAATTAATTATTTAAAGTCGCCCATGGTAATTAATAAATAATTACAGGGATTCTTCATTAACAGAATAATCCGCAAAGATGTTTAAGTCGATGTAATGGTTACAGATTAACACAAAATTGTGTGAGATTTCCTTCCGCGCGATTTTTGTGGATTACGTTGGCTCTGGATCTTTTGACAGGGGTTAAGAAATGGAACGGTGCTTTTTTGCGGGAATCGATCTCGGAACAATGCATACGGCTGTGGTGGGTTCCAACGGTGTGCGTCATGTCATTCCGAGTATGGTTGGTATTCCTCGCGACGACTTGGCTCGTAGCTTGTTGAAGCGCAACATGGTGTTTGGTGATGACATTGAACTTTATAACAACATGTTGTACGTCCATCGCCCCTTTGAGCGCGGCACGCTGAAGTTTGGTGATTCGCGAGCGGATGCGGACACGTATGCGGAGTATGCGAGGGCGATACTCAAGCATGCGGTCGATCTGCTCGGGTTTCCTGCGGATGCAGAGGTGAGATGCATCCTCGGTGTGCCTGCGCAAGCTTCTTTGCAGAACAAGCAAGTGATCATGGATATTGCCGACGTGCTAGGTCAGGCAGTGTTCTTGGTGTCCGAACCGTTTACGCTGGCGTTCTGTCGAGAGGCTCAGTGTGCCGAGGCCTTGATCGTCGATATCGGCGCTGGTACGACCGATTTGTGTCATTACTATGGTGCATTCCCCGAGAACCACGATCAGTTGACCATCGGTTACGGCGGTGATCATCTTGACCTCGAGATCCAGCACGCAGTGATTGAGGCGTTCCCAGAGGTTTACCTGTCGCTGATGGCCGCACGACGCTTGAAGGAGCGCTACGGCTTTGTGGGTAGTGTGACCGAGCCGATTGTTGTTTCTCTGCCTGTCCGTGGCACGCCTCCCAAGCAGTTCGATCTAACCGATGTCATTCGCCCTGTTTGTACTCGTTTAGCAGATCGAATCGTCGTAGCGTTGACGGAGCTATTGAATCGGATTGATTATGAGAAGCATGAGCTACTGCTGAAAAACATCTTGTTGGCTGGTGGTGGCAGTCAGTTGCGTGGCTTGGATAAGTATATCGAAAAAGCATTGGCGACCCGAGGTACGGTGCAGGTGACTCGGTTGTTTGATTCGGTATTTGCTGGGGCCCAAGGCGCCTTGAATCTGGCCATGCAATTACCAGTTAAATGCTGGGATTCTCTCTTGCAAGAACAGGCCTAGTAGATACTTCTCTCGCGCTTGGTAGGCAGTTGTAGCTCTCGACGACCGGATGTCTTGAGCTTGGATGTGTTGGATAGTAGGAAATTGAATGACTGGTGATGGTATGATAGTCAATGAATCAACCGCAAAAGTGAAAGCGAGTCGCTTCGGAGCGAGCTTCATTTTGAAGGTCATTCTTGCTGCTTTACTCTTCAGTTCGGGAAGGTTTGCCGAAGCGCAATTTGTTCCCGGGGATAGAAGCCAAGAAGTTCGTTCTGCCTACCACTTGATCCCGGTAACTACGGTGGACAAAGCTGACGGCCAGCAAGCACAGGCTTCTGGTCCTGAGCAAAGGATCTATCTCTATTTGAAAGTGGCTCTGCTTGCGGTCGTGGGAATCACCACGATCAGCCTAGTTTTGTCGAGCCTACTATCCAATTCCGAACCAGAAAATAATGGTGACGGAGAGGTAGAGGGCAAGCGCCGACGGAAGTCGCGAATGCGCAAACAATTGGCGAAGGCAGAGTTGTATGACGAGTTTGCTTCGGGTGTGTCGCAGCGTCTTCTTTCGACGCAGCAAGTTGGCGCTTCCGCAGGGCCCATGATGTCGACCTATTCGCCTCCCATGTATTCGCAGCCGATTTGCGTGATGCCCGCTATGTCGCAGCCGCAGGTTACCGTTGTGCCTTATCCGGTGAATCCTTATCAGGTGAATCCTTACCCCATGAATCCTTACGCAGTAAATCCCTATTCAGTAAATATGGGTGTCGGAAATACTGCCGGACTACCCGAGGTCGCTGCTCGTATGGGAGCAGTCAATTCTGATGCGGTCAGTCGAGAGGATCTCGGTTGTCGGAAGAAAAAACGACGGACAGGCGATGAGGTAGGAATTGAGGATCGAAAATTGTCAGTAAACAAGGTGGCGAAATCTTCTAGTTCGAAATTAGCACGTCGCCAAGAAGGTAGCTCGAGCGCGAAGAGCGAGATCGAGATTGGTTCAGGCCCTCAGCAGCAACGCCGAGTCAAAACCGACAAGGTAAGACGCGACAGTAAGATGTCAAGCAGCAGCGAAAGCCCAGCCGCTTCCGTTGCTGAAAAGTCTTCTGCCGCGACAGCTACTGGAGAGAAAGGTGAGAAGCGTTCCAAGAATCCTCTTCAGGCGGAAGGGATTCTCAAGAACGCCTTGGCGGAGCCTCGCAACAACTCGACGATGCCCAAGCCTGAGGTTCGGGATGTAGGTATTCGAGAGGGGTTGGCTTCTATGTTTCAACGCATCGTTGATGAAAATCTAGTCCTGAGGCAGTCGCTCAAGCGAAAGCTGGCAAACGGATAGGATGATCGTTGATTGCCGGGTGTTATAACGATACTGCTCGTGGTCTCTCGCTCGCAAGGATGGGGTGTATGTTATTATTAGGCCGTCGACATAGCACGATCGCTGTGTGTGCCTTAGGTCTCTTTGTCGTATTCCTGTTTGTGGTAATAGACCAAGGCCTGTTGGGGTCAACGAAAGAGCGTCCAACGCGAGTCGTGGCAGTGGCCCGGCGCCCCGTTAAATCCAGAGAGGTTAGGACCGCCATGGCGGCACCTCCTGGCCGGAATGTTGCACTACCCGCTGCAGCTCGACAACAAATGGCTGCTCCAGCCGATTCGTCGGTAGGTGGTCGATTTGCCTCCGCACTGGCGGCGGAAGCTACCGATGGTGGCCAGTTGCAATATCAAGTTCCCCAGCCCCAGCAGGCTGACGAAGAAGATTTTGTCGTGCGTCCTTTCGATCCTTTGAGACGTGATGGGCCTTTGGTATCTGGTTCTCAGATGGTGGCTAATAATTCAACTGCCATCAATACAGCGAGCCATGGTTATCAAGGCGAGCCCTACCCTCAACAAGTACAAGCGGGGTATGGGGCGGATACAAGGTATGCGACCAGCGCGAACCTCCCGACCTACCCTGGAACAAATTACCCTGTAACTAATTATCCGGCATCAAATTATCCGGCATCAAATTATTCAGGAGCCGCCTATCCTGCGAATATGCAGTCGCAAGTGACACAAGTCACTGCCCAGGAACCGGTCGGTAGTGGTGTAGCGGGTGGTGACGGTGAAGCTCCTTTTGCAAGCCCACCTCCCGACGAAGCGCTTCCGCCGCCAGATCCAAAGCCTCAGGAGATCAAACGTCCTGAGCCATCTGCAGCTAATGAAGAAGAAGCTAAGAAAAAGGAAGAGAAGAAGAGCGACGGGAAAGCTCCAGGGCAGAATAGCGACGGGAAAACGCCAGAGCAGATTGGAGTCCCACCTCCTCGGCCACAGCCTGAGTTTTTGCGAGATACGTCGGTGCTGCTTGATCCAGGGCAATATCAATTTGAAACTGGAATTTCCTACACGTCGAACATTACCGATTCGGTGATCGGACAAGTGCAGCCTAACCAATTCCTGGTTGCGAACTTGAGAACGACCAGTCGAAATTTGCAGATACCCTTAGAATTTCGAGTCGGTTTGACAGATGATATGCAAGGCTCGATAAACTTGCCAGTTGGTTTTGCCAATCAAACCATCTCGATCGGCAACTCGAAAGATTCTGAAGATACCTGGGGTATTGGAGACCTGAACTTAGGGTTAACGAAAGTTCTGCGTGAAGGGAAGAATGGTGGCCCGAACCTATTGGGTAACCTCGCGATGAGTGCTCCGACGGCAGAGACTAGTTTTCCGGCTGCCCAGCAAGCACCCGGTGCCAATTTGGGAAATGGTTTCTGGGTATTGAGCACGGGTATCACCGCAGTTCAGTCAATTGACCCAATCGCGGTGTATTGTGGCTTATCATACTCAAATACATTCGAGACGAGCTTGCCCAGCGGTTTAGAGTTAGATCCAGGTAACATCATCTCCTACCGACTCGGTCTAGGTTACGCCGTCAATTCTCGCATCGCTTTATCTTCGGCCTTTGAAGGGAACTACATCGGCGAACTACGAATCGAGGATCGCTGGATACCTGGTAGTGC
>JAUMAI010000403.1:0-2857 GCA_032116775.1 Pirellula sp.
CCGCACAGAGGCTCCTGGAACATGCAGCCTTCCCAGTACATCCGCCATCCTTAGTTGCGTGGTTGGGTTCTCAGCCGGAAATTTCTCGACAATCGAGTACACCGCGTCCCGACTTCGACACCGCGCCAAAGCTATACAGGCCGTTGCTGCCAGGGGAGCTTGTACATGATTGACATGTGAAACCAGGAGATCTTCAAAACCAAGGAACGCGTGGCGAGATGCGACTTGCAATACGACCGACAAACGACGTGTATTATCTTGCTCCCACGCCTCGACTGGCAAAAGGCTACGGCGCACAATGTCCTCGGCTGAACCACGACCATGTAATACCTCCAAAGCGTAGACAGCATCGACAGCAACTGGACCTTCAGCATTCTGCTTCCAAGATCGTTCAACCAGATCAACCAGGGCATCATCGTTCTTCTCTGCCAACGCAACACGTCGCTGTAGCTCGTCCAATTCGATCCGGAAGAAAATTTTGGAGAGTTTCTTGAGCTCGGCAATTCGGGGTATAAACTCAGCGATCTGCTCCGGTGGCAGAAGCACCATCGCTTCGATAATTTTTCCTGCACATCGACATACTGGATCTACTAGCTTTCTACCTTCGGCCATTTCCGCTGCTCTTTCGAGTACCCCCTCCATGTACTGATGATGAGCAGGTAAATGACTAATTTGCATGAATTCGGGATAAGCTTCTGCAACTCCATATCGATCCCAGCCCTGCAATATCGCTCCGACCATGGTAGGCGCATTGCAATAACTCGAGGAAAGAAGCTCCAGGGCTGCAGAGCGCACACGTTGGGAAGGAGAATTGAGTAAATCAATCAATTGTTGGTCGTTCATCGTCATGGAAATATCGATTGGAGAGTGCACTTGAGTGTCAACTGGCTTTTAACCTGGCAAGGTTTGCCCAGTCGCTTAGACCATCAAAAGATGATAACATTTTGTCCAGAACTTACTGCTTCAAATGTAACTTTTGCTTCAAAGTGTTGGCATCAAATATGGGTAAGGTTTGTGTTCTAAACGTTGTTGGGTTAACTCCACGTTTATTGCAGCACGCCCCTAACTTAGCTGCGGTTGGAACTGCGAAACCGCTCTTGAGCCCTATTCCAGCGGTAACCTGCACTTCTCAAGCAACCATGCTTACAGGACTCCCTCCAAGCCAACATGGTATCGTCGGCAATGGCTGGTATTATCGAGACACGGCCGAGATTCGTTTTTGGCAGCAGGCCAATTCGTTGATCCAAGGCGAAAAGCTATACGAGGGAATTAAGACCGCCAAGATGTTTTGGTGGTTTAATCAGAATGCACCAGTCCAGTGGAGTGCCACTCCCAAACCACACTATGGCTGCGACGGATCCAAAGTATTCGATGTACTGGATCGCACAGGTTGTGAATTAACGAAACATTTAGGAGATTTTCCATTCCATTCTTTTTGGGGCCCGAAAGCTGGTCTACCAAGCTCCGAATGGATCGCCCAGGCGAGCGCGTTGGTGATGCGCCAAAACAAGCCAGACCTGACTCTAGTGTACCTTCCACACCTGGACTACGACTTTCAACGCTACCCCGAACACTCTCCTGAGCGTGTCCGAGAAGTGGATCAGTGTGCGAAAGTTGTTCTAAACGCGGCATCCGATATCGGCGCAAAGGTTATCGTTGTTTCTGAGTACGGACTCGTTCCAGTAGAACATCCGGTACATATCAATCGCATCTTGCGGAACGCTGGATTACTGGAAGTGAGAGACGGTCCCTTCGGCGAGCAGCTATTGCCGGGTGAGTCCGCAGCCTTCGCCGTGTCGGATCATCAAGTCGCTCACATTTACGTCCGCGACCCAAGTCGTAGAGATGAGGTCCGTGAACTTCTTCGCCAGTCACCTGGCATCGCTCAAGTTGCTCATCCAGCTGACTTGGAATTGGACCATAGCCGCTCTGGAGAATGGATAGCGTTGGCGAATCCAGATGCTTGGTTTACTTACTATTATTGGAACGATGATAACCGAGCACCTGACTTTGCACGCACAGTGGATATCCATCGAAAGCCAGGCTACGATCCCGCTGAATTATTCATGACCTCCATGCCTCGAGCTATGCTTCGCTTAGCTCAGAAAAAATTAGGCTTTCGTTACCGCATGGATGTTATTCCGCTGAACGCTAAACTGGTTCGAGGAAGCCATGGGCTCCATGGCAATCCGGAAGATGGGGCAATCATTGTGGGACCAGCGCCCCCTAGCGACATGAAGGACTTTAAGTCGTATGTTCGCTCTCTACTTTAATCCAGAAGCGAACTATCCCTAAAGGAATTCATTACTAAAGAAAGAGGGCGATCAGAAACCGCATGTTTCTAATCACCCTCTGCAATTACGATTCAGCTGAAGTTATTCCTGACTGCTAATAACTTCACCTCCCATACGGGTAGCCATAGCCTGGTAGACACCTTCATCAATCGTGTCAGGGATTAGACGCACGGAACAATCTCCCATGATGAAATTAGCTCCAGTAGCATGGAAACTGCTGAAGTCATCAAAGTGGCCCACTGGGGAATTGGGAACGTGATCCGCTGAGCCCACGATGCGTGCAAAGGGTGCATTGGCTTCTGGAATAACGCCATGCCAGATAGAACCACCAAGGCGAGAGCTTCTCTCACCAATCACAAACGTGTTACTTGTTCCATCCACAAAATCACGCAAACGGACAGCGCTATTACCGAAAAAAGTTCCATCCGATCTATAGGGACTTTCTTCTACTTCGCCGGTCCCAAAGACGCCTACATAATTGCTTTTGGCAATCGGGAAGAGTTTATGTCCCTCATCTACGTTATGGGGTGGATGATCTTCGTCTTCCTCGAATCGAGAACTCC
>JAUMAI010000404.1:0-4796 GCA_032116775.1 Pirellula sp.
AAAAAAGCAGTTTGGAAGTAATTGTGTAAGAGCATGCCGCGTTTTGAATTGGAGGGTACGGGAGAGGTTGAAAAATACCTTGCTTTCCAAAAAAACAATAGTGCTGCTACTGCAGCGAATACGGTCAAACAAATTACGTAGTTGTCTGCCAATGATTTTATTAAGAGTGCCGCCGGTCCAGGTTCTGCATTGGATAATTCATACATTTGTAGTATGAGTCGAGGGGCGATAGCCAGTAGCAGTGAAAAAACCGCTCCTGTCAATAGCCAAAGTACCATGAGTTTACCTCGCGAATAGGCGAAGCGTTTTGAAGATAAGGCATGGTTCCATACCTGAGACTGAATCCTATTTAGACTGCGCAAGTCATCAGGAGATTGGTTATAGGCAGCCAATGCATCGGTGTAAAAAGAGGAGATAGAAGGACACTTCGCCAGAGCCATCTCGACCGAATCGCCTCGGCTTACTTGCAGAGCGATTTCACGATTAATTTCGTCAAGACGTTCTGGAGACGCCTCTAGTTTATCATTTAGGAGTACAGGAACCTTGGCGTTGACTAAGGACTTAAGTAAGTCATTGAATGCCAGGGTTTGCTGTAATCCGGGATCTGTATTCGTCTGGGGCATGGAAAAGCCAGCCATGAACAAGGTTGTCTGATTTAGGTAATGCGTTACCTAGTTGTGTCGATTCGGGACTGCGTTACCAAATAATGAAAGCTTCGGCGACCGTACCTGCAGATGTGCTTGCCTACAACTCAACAGCGCCACCGGCTTTCTGTGCTTGTAGACGCGCGAATCAGAGAGTTTTATTGAAGCCGCTGCCAAAAAAAAGAAAATAATTGATAGAGGCTGAATATTTCACGGCAATGACAGGATAGAGGGTGCAACCAAGGGGAGGTGACATCCGCTGTTTGGGAATCCCTGGACGTTGGTAAAAAGAATTGTGTAAGGTGGCGTGAGTGCAGCAGAGCAAAATAAATGGCAAGCGGGTGGTGGGGAGACGGCTGGTTCTAATCTCGCGAGTCGACTAGCAAAGGCCACTGCCAATACTTAGTTCGAAGAAGTGTGGGATGTAGCAAATTTCTTCGATACATCCGATCGGATTTGCTGAAACGCTTCTGCGAAAGAAGTTTCCAGAGGCATTGACTGCTGCTGCCTGAGCAGTTCGCTGCGTTGATGGATTGCGTAATCTGCATTATCTCCGACCAGACTTATCCATTTAGAGTAATGCAACCTAGCAAAGCAAGTAACGGTCAGTAGGCAGGCTGCAACCAGCATGATGCGGAGGGACAATCTCTTGTCGAGGCGGCGTTGTTCTGTGGTCTGGTTGGCGTTGATCAGGATTCGAGACCGCAAGCCTGCTGATGGACGCAGGAAGTCAGCAGCGTTTCGAATCTGTGCTTCGACAGCGGATAGGTTATCGTTCCCGCCGTTAGTGTTTGCGTGTTTGTCGTTGCTCATCGGAGTTCCTCCGCGAAGCTATGTCCTAGCAATTGCGAAAGTTTTTCTAGACCGTATCGATAACGGCTAGCAACGGTTTGGGTGGGAAGGCTAAGAACCTTGCCGATCTCTTGAAAGGTAAATCCTTCCCAAATTTTTAACACAATGACTTCGGATTGCTGATTTGGGATTCGCTGCAAGGCAAGCCATACCGCGCTGTCTGATTCCTGTTTTTCCAAGTGGTTGATGGTTGGTGTGGAGACTATGCCTAGGAATCCCTGAGCAAGGGACCAGCGTTTCTTTTTTCTAAGAATCTGCAACGCTTCGTTGCGAACCATTTGAAGGAGGTAAGGCCAGGGTGCATCGGCGGCGACTAGTACATCGATGTCGGCCATCATTTTCAAAAGTACACTGGCGACGGCATCTTCGGCATCATGCTGATTGTGTGTAATCGTAGCGGCAAATCTGATCAGTCGGAGTGACGTCAGGTCGTAGAGTTCTCCGAGAGCCGGAGAGCCGCTTTCTCGAATCCGTTCAGCGGATTCGCGTACGATTTTAGAAAAATTGCATGGATTGGTCATCGTGCCTACCAGGATGTTCGGGAAGCAAGGTTTTATCTACAGAGTGTGTAAGAATAAGTGAAAAAAGTTCTCTGCTCTAGTTGGCATCTGCCGTCTAAAGGTACGGCTGTCTTGCTGATAGCTTTTGCCGTCACTCGATCCGGTCGGTTGACTTGGACTATTCATCATGCATAGCACGATGGCTCGATAAGCAAAATTTATCGTTTAAGTCTTAGCTGTGCAATAAATGGCGTTAGTGGTTGTGTTTATCCCAGGGGCTTGGCTTGGGCGAATTCGCTCCTCCTCGGTTCACCAACGAATGGCTGTTCCTTGGGCTATGGTGTCCATTACATTGCGAGGTAGGCCACGGATTAGGCGTGCTTGGTCGAGATTGAGCAGGTTGTGCATGATGGTGGCTGTTAGGTCGGGAATTCGAATGGGATCGGACGCGGGGGCACTGCCTTCCCGATTGCTTTGTCCGATTACAGCGCCTTGTGGGGTGTCCCCCCCGTAGATTAATAGCGGCGCGATCTCGCCCCAATGATCTCTACCTCCACCAGGATTAATTTTCGGAGTTCGCCCCATCTCGCCACAGCAAACTAACAAAACCTTGTCGCGCATTCCTCGGGCCTCAAGGTCGTCAATGAGGGCTGAAACGGCATGGTCGAATGGCGCACCGACATAGCCCATTCCTTCTCGCATCGGAGCATTGTTAATATCCGCATGCATGTCCCAGACAAAGCTGGTGGTGACCGTAATAAATCCGCAGCCTCGCTCGCACAATCTTCTCGCTAGTAAAAGCAACTTCCCGATCGAGGCACCATGATCGGCATAGTGTGGATGATTGTTCCACTTCTTGTCGATTCGATCGATATTTGCCAGGGGCTCGGTGTCATAGCGAGCGATGATTGCAGGATCTTCCTTGGATAGATCGAAGGCTTCTGAAACACCACTTACGAGTGTTTCAAAGGCTTGTTGTTGTAACGCGGTTGTGCCAGCAACTAACGGGGAGGCATCGGCGAGCGATTTCAGCTTGTCCAATTCATTTAAAAGCGATTTACGATCTGCTAATCGCGTCGGGGCAATATTGAGTTTCAGGTCCTGTTGAAGATTGGCTCCTGCTCCAGGAACAAACGGCGAATACGCACTACCTAGCGAGCCAGCAGACTCAAAGTCACCGAAGTTTTTGATTGCCGGTCCTGCTTGCTCACGAACCGCTCTCGGAAACAGGGTGACATTGGTCGGCATCGCAGAGTCCGTTCTCGTCGGCCCGGCGACTCGCGAGTAGAGTGAACCCATGTTAGCTTTGAGAGTTTTGTCACTGAGCACCGGTTTGATGTCATGGTTGCCATCTCCGGTCACAAAAGATCGGACGATATTGAACAGATGTGCTCGCTGTGCGAGCTTGGTGAAAGTGCTGCCGAAGGTAACGCCCGGGACTGTCGTTGGGATTTCCCCAGTGAGACTACGAATGGAAGTTGGGGCGTCCATTTTCGGATCGAACGTTTCGTACTGTGACGGTCCACCATGCATGAAAAGAAAGATGACTGCTTTGTCCTTCAGTGATTTCTCCGGTGTTTCCGCTAGTGCACGCAGTTGAAGCAGGTTCGCGAGCCCAAAGGACCCCAAGCCCAAAGAGCCAACATTCAAAAAAGCTCGTCGGTTTATGCGATGCGATGGATGACAGAAGCTAAGCATTTTCTGTCCTTATACGAGTGTGGGCGGGCAGGCGAGAAGAGGGGATCAAAGGTAGGACCAATTCCGGTTTGCCAATCGAGTTTAACGGTAATCTTTTTAGTTTTTGGCTGCCACTATTTTTCCAAGCGTTTGGCTTTATTTTGCTGTTTCTGCGGATGTTTCGGGGGACACCGTAGTTTCAAGTCTACCTAAATTACCAGTCAGTATAAAATACAAGGCAAATGACATACTCTGGTGTAGCGATTTGGGGGGTAATTCGCGATAATAAAAGGGTGTTGTCTCCACGCTTTACGTTAGTATCAGAATCGATCCCCCGCTCAACGTCGGTGATCCGACAGGTCAGTGATTCGACATTCTCAATGTCACGAGGATTTACGCTCCACAGGATCTCGATGAGTGAGCACGGAAACTCGGTCAAACGGTGAGAGCGGCTGTTCGGCGTGAGCGTCGGAGATTTGGGTCGTCTAGGTGCGATCTGTGAAATGAATTGTTCCCACCCGCGAATGCTCCTTCCTTTCAGCAAAGTTGCCAGTTTGGCGTTTCACTTGATGTCTTGGTGGAGCGTGTGCACGGTGTCCCGGAGAATCAGCACTTGGTTTGGCTGCGTATGAAATCTGTTTGTGAGTCGGTAACAGGTATCGCACTGCTGATCGCGTTCTGCGTTTATGTAGGAATTGCGACAGGAGAGGTTTTGGCTCAAAGCGACAGCAAGTCCGTGGCGGTCGAAGAGGAAGCTCGTTGGGAGTTTGGCAGCGAAGAAAACACAAAGGTCACGGTGCATGGGACCGTACTGCGTGATCAACCAGGACCGCGTCCCCCACAATTCCCCGACTTTGCTGCTGATAATACGGCAATACGATTTCCCGGTGATGGCTCGCATTTGGCGATTGACGACGAGGGAGCTAATAGTCGATTTGACTTCGCCCAAGGTGAGGCGCTCACGCTCGAAGCTTGGGTGAAAGTTACTGATGTCGATGCTCACGAATATCATGTGATTGTGGCAAAGGGGCGAACGGGTAATAAGGGATTTTCTCCCGACAATCAGAATTGGGCGTTGCGGATCCGTCGGCAAAATGGCAAAGGCCATCTCAATTTCTTATTT
>JAUMAI010000405.1:0-10849 GCA_032116775.1 Pirellula sp.
GGGCGAGGGATGCACTAAGTAATAACCTCTTCGCTCTCTCCCCAATGAGATCCAGCGCAGCGCTTTTTGCGCGAGGGGAGCATTTAGAAATAGATTCAGGTCGCCTCGATAGAGCAATCGACTCTTGCCCCGTATCGATTACAGTTCTGATGGTAATTCGTGAGGAGATTCGAATGTGAGGCAAGGAATCTTGCGCGCTGTTTGTTCGATTTTCTGCCAGCGTTTGCCTTCCAGCAGGCGATCAGGAATTTGGCGCAGGGCAATCATTTTTACTTGGCTAGAGAATCGCTTCGCTAGCCGCGCGTAGATCTCAGGATCTCGTTCACCACTATCGCCTAACAGCACAAACTCTCTCTCCGGAAATCGCTTTAACAGGTTCGCGATAATTCCGTACTTACCCCGACGTCGCAGAATCTGCCACTTGCGTAAGATTTCATCACGCAACCGAAACCAACGTAGATGCATACTACCAGCAGGAAAATTTTCTAATGCAAAAAAATCATCGAGAGCTGAGTATAGCTGCCATGGACTGCTAGATACGTAATGAAAGAAAACGCCTTGCTTCTCCCATTGCTGGTAGACCTTCGCCATCCCTTCAATAGGCTGAAATGGATGAACAAAGGTATTGGCCAACATCGCTCGTTTCTGGGTAACTTGCGTTCGCTTGATCGTATCATCGATGTCGCTGATAACGCTCAAACCGCGTGGTGCCACTAGAAATAGAGAATTGGTCACTTCCAACGATTCATGCAGTTGCGGATCGACGGCCAATTTCACATCGATTCGACAATCTTGTTGATCGACATTCGGCACCAGGCTACGAATAACTTCGCTGGGGACATCGAACGTACTTTGAAATAATCCACTGCTACGCGTCTTTTTTCGCAGCGATACTCGTTCTTGCCCCAACTGTAAAACGACTCGTCGACCAGGCTCAGCAGCAACTAAAAAACCTTCTAATCTTTGCCGAAAAAGCTCCTCTTGAAACTCATGCCGCGGGACGTTCATCACCCGCTGTAACCCACGCATCAGTAGACGCTTGGACAGATTCAGGGGAACTTGGCGATAAAACCTTCCTTGTGCAAGGACTCGCCAGGTATCGCGATTTCGATGCAAATAGCCAAGCATCGGGTACAGAATCGCCCGCTGCTTGGAATCTAAATCGGAATAGAGTTGCGACACGATCGCCATGTTCCTACTGAATTAAAGCGCTGCATTATGTACCGATCGAGAACTACTTTTTATCGGCTGGCTCTGTTTTCTCTTCCTTGGATTCTTGTTTGTCGGTAGGTGCAGGCTTAGGTTTCGTACGTCGCTGAGCGAACAGCCAGTCGTGGAATTCTTGGTTCCTGTAGGTTTGTGTCCAACTGTCATGTCCGACGCCTGCATATTCCGTATACTTCGGTTCGCCACCTGCTTCCTTTAAGGCTTCGATCATTTGCCGCGAGCGTTCGACTTTGACCGCTTGGTCTTGATCGCCATGAAAGGCCCACAAGGCGACATGCTTAAATCGAGGCGCGGTCGCTGGGTCTCCACCGCCGCAAATTGGAGCAGCGGCAGCAAAAATCTCTGGGTGACGTGCTACAGCATCCCACGTTCCGTACCCACCCATCGACAACCCTGTGATGTAAACACGATTGGGATCAACGGCCGCGGTTTCAATCATCGACTGCACCAGCTTGATCGCTAGTCCGAGCGAATCGCTGGCTTGCTCTGGCATTTTACTGCTGGGTGCAGACCAATCGACTTCAACCCAACGCTTTCCTGCCGGACACTGAGCCGCAACGACGTAACACGGCATATTCTCGCGACGTGCCGGATCAAGAAATTCCTTCATGCCATGCACCAACTGCACCTTGTTATCATCGCCACGTTCGCCAGCACCATGGAGAAAAAGTACCAAGGGATATTGGCGATTGACGTTGTATTTGGTTGGCTTGAGCAAACGATATTTTAGGACATTGCCCGACTCGTCTGCGAACTGCCGAGGTTCAAACATCTTCACAGGGTCCGAGGCAATCGCGGGATCAAGTTCTTGGGAAACTGCCACGTTGGTCAGGCAGAGACACAAAGAAGCAAATATCCAAAGGGAGCGGCTCATGGCGTGAAACTCCAATAGTTTGGGGAGAGGCAGAGAACGCACTAGCGTAATGCCTAGAAACGTATTTCGATAGTCTCTAAAAATAGCTAGTGAACAAAGCCACCCTACCTTCCCTGGCTTATTCGAGACAATTCCTCCAAAATCCTGGTCGCTTTACCACTATCAATCGCTCGCTCTGCTCGTCGAGCTGCTTCGATGAGCGAACTCTCCAAGCCAGCTAAGTAAAGA
Source organism: Pirellula sp. (assembly GCA_032116775.1). Taxonomy (GTDB): domain Bacteria; phylum Planctomycetota; class Planctomycetia; order Pirellulales; family Pirellulaceae; genus JAFLCP01. Next base: position 2,330 of record JAUMAI010000405.1, read on the forward strand.
CCCGCCGCGGCATTGATCACCACGACATCTCGACAAGGCCCAAGTTCACCCGACAAAACCCGGCGAATCACGGCAGCGCTCGCTTCGGGACTGTCAGCAAACAAGGTATCGCGACTCGCAGCTACTAAACCAAAGTCGCTCGGTTGAACCGTGAGTCGTTGTAATGAACTAGGGGTCACGTCGATGACTTCGGTAGGACCACTGATCGAGATTTCATCAACTCCATCCAAGCCTCGCACCACCCATGCTCGACGAATAGGGAGGTACTGCAGAGCGGCCGCTAACTTTTCTTGTACTTCCGGTTTGCCGGTTCCTAAAATTTGATAAACGGCCCCAGCGGGATTGCAGAGAGGACCCAGGAGATTGAAAAGAGTGGGAACTTTTAGTTGTTTGCGAACTTCTGCCACATGTCGCATCGCTGGATGCAGTTTTGGCGCATAGCAAAAACAAAGTCCTAGATCATCCAAACAGCGTTCGACGATATCTCGATCTGCGTCGACCTGGATACCGAGAGCCTGCAACACGTCGGCCGAGCCGGTGGAACTGGTAACTTTTCGATTTCCATGCTTGGCGACAGTCGCCCCTGCCGCGGCAGCAACGATCGCCGCCGCAGTGCTGATATTGAAAGTCTGACTCCCATCGCCTCCGGTTCCGCAGGTATCCAGAATACCACTACCACAAGAGCGGATCGGTAGCATTTTTTCGCGTAGTGCGAGCGCAGCACCGGCGATTTCGCCAACCGATTCGCCTTTGGCCCTGAGTTCCAACAGAAAAGCCCCCATCTGCTCCGGTGCGATGGCACCGGCGAGTACTTGGTTCATCAGTTCGTGCATTTGGCTGGGTTCTAGGTCACGGCCAGATTGGATCTGAACAAGAGCCTCTTGGATCATCGGCAGATATCCGGGGTAGTTGCTGGGACGAAACTAACTTACAGTAGTGGTGTTTTCGTGAGTATACCGGCAAATGTCTAGAGGTTTGGCAGGCTTATGCCCCAGAAAGTCCTTATCGATTGTGATCCGGGGATTGACGATGCAGTGGCGTTAACGCTTGCACTGTTCGATCCGCGGTTGGAAGTGGTCGCGGTTACTGCCTCTGCCGGAACGGTGGATGCAGAGCGCAGCACGCGTAATGTGCAGGTCTTGATCGAGAAACTCGATCCCCCACGACATCCCCGAATCGGTGCCGCTATCGATCCAGAAGGGGCTCCTGTTCTCGATGGCAGGGAAATTCATGGTGATGATGGATTAGCCAATACCCATTGGGAAGCTATCGGTCGTCAACATGTGATGCCAGCCGACAAACTCATTGCCGATCGTATTCGCGCTTTCCCAGGCGAGATCACCCTGATTTCGATGGGACCTTTGACCGGAATCGCTCGCGCCTTTCAGCGCGATCCTGGGCTCATTCCGATGGTTAATCGCCTAATCATGGTAGGTGGTTCCGCGACGGGAGTCGGTGATTGTACTCCCGTGGCCGAATTCAATATGCACTTCGACCCTGCGGCCGCAGAACTTACCTTCCAATCCGCAACGACAAAAACCCTCATACCCCTTGAGGTCTCAACCAAACTAGCTTTCGGTTTGGAACTGATCGATTCGTTGCCCCCTCGGTACTCGCGAGCTGGCCAAGTATTGCATGCCCTAGTGCCACACTTCTTTCGAACACATCGACAGCGCTTAGGCAATGAAACCATTTCATTGCAAGCTGTTATGGCAGTCTTGATGGCTACAGAAAGAGACTTGTTCGAAACTACCGAAATGGCGGGCCGTGTTGAGGAGACAGGTGACCTCACCCGCGGCATGACCGTATTTGACCAGCGAGTGCAACGCAAATGGCGAAAGAATGTCGAAGTCGCGACACATATCGACGTAGAAGCTGCCCGCGATGCTTTTTATAACGCCCTGAAGTTTTCGGGACAGGAAAGTGGCGATATCAGTTGAGAGACTACTCTCGCAACTGAAATAGGCGCTTTAACGCATCGATCAAGCTTGCATGTTGTTCTGGATGATCCTGTTCGCGCAGAGATTGCAGCGGAGGATGAAGAAGTTTGTTGACCACGCGATCGATGGCAACTTTAATTTCTTCGCGCACAGAATCATCGAGCCCTCTATTTTGCAACCGACCCATCAAGCGATTTAGTTCTGCTTGCTTGATGGATTCAGCCTGCTCGCGCAAACGCTGAATCACTGGCCCCGTAGAACGATGACGAAGATCGTTCATGAACCGTTCCGTTTCTTCGTCGATGATACGCTTCGCCTTCGGCCACTCTTGCTCTCTCAACGATCGATTACGTTCACAGGCTCTTTGCAGATCGTCTACGGTATAGAGGTATACATCATCAATTTCCCCGATTTCACTGGCGAAATCTCGAGGAACAGCGAGATCGAGAATCAGCATGGTCCGCTGTCGACGTCGACGCCAAATCGATTGGAACATTTCCAGATCGACAATCGGTTGTGCAGCTCCAGTGGTACTGATGACCAAATCGGCTTCTTGCAACTGTTCCGGCAAAAACTCCCAAGGAACCACTTTGCCAGCTAGTTTCTGTGCCAGTTCGGCGGCACGTTGCGTTGATCTGTTGACGATAGTGATCCGTTTTGCTCCAGCTTCCAGCAGATAGCGTAGCGTTTCCTCACCCATTTCACCCGCTCCTATCAGGGTGATCTGCTTGTCGTCAAAACGTTCAAAAAACTCCGCTGCCACTTCGCTCACCGCGACGCTCGGCACACTGATTCGCCGACGTTGAATCATCGTCTCAGAAGCAACGCGTTTGGCCACAAAACTTGCATGCTGAAACATGGCATGAGTAATTGGCCCAGTGTGCTCAGCTGTCCGTGCGAGCTCATAGGCCTGTTTGACTTGGGCGATAATCTGCGCTTCGCCCACGATCATGCTGTCTAAACTTGCAGCTACCGTAAACAAATGCTGGATAGCCTCCCGATCATCAAATTGCACGAGATGTTTGAACAACAACTCGGAATCAACCTGATGAAACTCGGCTAAAAATTTTACAAGCTCTGCCGGTTTCGGAATGGCGACCTCGTTTTCCGAAGCCGCTGCGTACAGCTCAACTCGATTGCAGGTACTTAATAGTACCGATTCGGTCCCAGGAAACTTTCGACTCAGCGCATGCATTGCCGAAACGGCTTGCTCATTGCTGAAAGCCAAACGTTCACGCAACTCAACCGGAGTGCGATGGTGACTGCAACCGACCATCACCAATTTCATGTGCGCACCTCGCCGGAGTCTGTCTCTGGTCGAATTTCAACTTCGATACCAGACTTGCGAGGATTGCTGCCGCGACCATGTGGTGTCGCAACTACAGCCAATAGAGCCGATACTAGAAAACAGAAATTGATAACCGTCAAATAGGCGACACGTCGACCAGGACCACCAGCGTGGTAGTATCGATCGATCCAAATCGCTCCTACCAACCAAGCAAACAGCAGCAGTGAGACCAAAACACCACCTTCAGTCCATCCCACCTTTCCCTTGAGGTTTAGATTCAAAACGATACCTGAGAGAAAGCCGAGCGCCAGTAAGACGGTGGATACATACAGACAACTACGATTTAGAGACTGCAGATATTCTAAGGAAGGCAAGCGAAAGGCGGAGTGCCGGCGATGCTTTTGTTTCAGCTGGTGTGCATGAACTAAATACATCAACCCTACAGCAAAACCCAAGCTGACGACCATGGTTCCTACGAGCAAAGAACTACCATGGACCAAGGCCCAAATGTTGACGGTGGTCTGTCGCGAAAAAGGTTCCGTACTGGCAACCGTCCACGAAAGTCCGATCAACATCAAGATCAGCGGAAGAATGAATGTACCCACCGCGGTATCAGGTCTTTGCCAGAGAAGGTAAGCATACGTGAGGGCTAACCCTAAGGCTGCGATTAGCGACCAGTCATGCCATGATGACAACAGACCCTGCGAACCGATTTCGGAGAATTCGCGCTGCCCGATATTCCAGAGATAAACAGTGTGGGTGAATAAACCGACACCCAACATGATCCAGACGGCAATGTTACGAAACTTCAGAGGTCGGACCAAGCGTGTTGCTTCTAGCAACAAGACAATCAAATAACTCAGAGAAAAGCAGGTCAGGGTCACACTGAGCATCTGATCTTTCTCCAGTTCTTGTAGTTCTATAAGCTGCGGTGGTAGGACGGGGCGCAACGTACCAGCGCCAATCTTCGGATTCGTTATCGGTTATCGTTGTTTCTTACGAAGTGTCTTACGAAGTGTCCTACGAAAAAAGGGGTCACCGCAATCAGCGACCCCTCTTCTATTATTCATGCTATCGTACGTGGTAGATGATGGATTTCATCAGCAGGAAGCAGGAAAGTTATTCCCATTCCTCTTCTTCTTCCTCTTCTTCCTCATCATCATCGTCCCAATCGTCATCTTCCTCATCATCCCACTCTTCGTCTTCTTCCTCTTCTTCGTCGCCCTCTTCTTCCTCTTCCTCGACTTCTTCCCATTCTTCATCTTCTTCTTCGTCGTCGTCGTAGGACTCTTCATCATCCTCGACTTCATCTTCGTCGTCGAATTCTTCGTCGTCTAACTCTTCTTCATCTTCGTAATCATCGAAGTCTTCTTCTTCTTCATCTTCGTCGTCATCGAAGTCCTCGTCCTCATCCTCAAATTCTTCATCGTCATCAACGGCGACTGGGGTAGACGCTAGACGGCTTGCTACTGCCAACTGTTCTTCGAGATTCTCCTCGCTCTCAAAGGCGAGGCCAATAGCAGAGTGCGCTAGTTTCACGATGGACTCCTTTGTGTCGGTGCCAGGCTGCAGGTCAGTGGAATTAACTATTTTATCTTCGCTATTCCGGTTATCTACCAAGTCCTGCAATTCTTGCAAGCCCACAGCCGATTCCGGACTAGTCATATTATTACCAAATGTCAGCGGATAAGACATAGTCGGTTCTTGGTTGTCGTCGAGTGGTTCTTCGACATCCCAAGTTTCGTTTATCCAGTCCGCTCGAGGAAGCTTTTCCAGGCTCCTCAGTCCAAACATTTTTAAAAAACGTTTGGTTGTGCCGTAAAGATAGGGTCGCCCCAATTCCTCACTTCGGCCACAAATTCTCACTAAATCACGACTCATCAACTGTTTCAATACTTCTTCGCTGCTGACACCGCGAATCGCTTCGATGTCAGCTCGCATCACCGGTTGTCGATACGCGACAATCGCCAAGGTCTCCATCGCTGCCGAGGTCAAGCGTTCTTCTTGAGGCACATGCCCCAGTTTTCTCAGCCAAGGAGCAAACTGCGGCTTGGTCATCATCTCGAAACCGCCAGCTACCTCTTCAATTCGAAAGGCCCTGCCAACTCGCTCATATCGTTCATTTAACCGGCGAATCAGTGTACGGGCTTCCGTCGCGTCCGCCAAGCCAGCCAACTGAGCCAACCGTCGCGTGTTGAGCACTTCACGGGAGATAAACAGGACCGCTTCTAATCGCCGCAGTCTCGCCTCGACATCTTCCTCTCCAGCAGACTCGCCTCGATTAGCCTCCACTAAGAAATGGGGACCCGATAGTCGATGTGCCTCACTACGCAAAAAATCAAAGAAAAAACGCGATCTTGATATATCACCTATTTGACGTATATTTACATCTTTTAAGTGTAGTAAATTTGACGAATTCGGGCGATTTCCGTAGGGCTGGATTGGATTCGCGTTGCTTTTCCATCGACTAAACATCGCTAGGCTCCTCCTCTCCTACAATAAGTCCCACGCTGACATCCCCTTTGGCCATGGCTTCGGCCTACAATAATTTGGCAGCTGTTCTCTTTGGTAACGCGTCCCGTTTTGTGAGGCACTTAGCCGCAGTGCGACTCAGTACCCAGGGAACCACTCAGAAAAATAGTTGCGCTTTGGCTCGTTGTGGACTTTGGCATGCTACACCCAATGCCAAATGTGAGACACTCCTTGTGACCAACCTATCATTTCATCCCTTCATCAACTAATTCTCTCTGTATGGCGTGGCTCGACTCCAAAGCAATGGCGAAAATCAAAAGATCTCGCAGTGGACGAGTTGTCTGGTGGTTTTGGCCCGTTCTCATCGGCGCATCGCTGTTTTTGCTAGCATCACTGACACTTCTTTTCGGGAGTGTCCGCGGAATTGAGTTGTCTCAACAGGATCTGATCGCGCGCGATTTTTCTTACCGCCAACTTCCCTGGCTTCGGATTCAAATAAGTCCAGTTTATCGCGAACCAATCAACTCAGCAGCCAGCTCTGTAGATATCGCTAAACATCTCAAACCACTTCCCCGAGGCAAATCGATCCAATGGGATCTGGTTGAATTCACCGAGGCCAATCGTTCCTATCCTCCAGCCGATGCCGCCATACTTTATCGCATGCTCGAACTGAAGAACGCCAATAACGACTTCATCTGGGCTGTTTGGTCAACCAAGTTTCCCCAGCGTGCAGCTGAAATGTGGCCTGCAGTGCAAGATCTCGCGAAGTGCCAATTGTATTGGGTCACTCCCAAATTGATGGAACTTTATCTAAGTGGGTCAACCGACAGTACTTTAATTCCGGAGAGAAACGCAATCCTTGGTGCGGCTGCAAAACTGGCTATTGAAGATTTGGCAGCAGCCGGCAAATACGAAGCAGCTCGCGAAGTTTTTCAAACACTGCGTAGCTATGATGATCTGGAAGAATTGAACGGCCTGGAAAAACTTTGGGAAGGAAAAATTTCAGCCGCGACGAGCGACGACACGTCGCTCACTCCACCAAGCAAGTCGCCCAACGCCAACTCCAGCGAGCCACTAAACAAGGAAACAGATGACAAGAAAAACATGCCCAGCACAGAATCCACAAGCAATAAGGAAGCTGGGGAAAAACGCTTACGAGAGACTACGCTTGCCATCACCTCGCGATGAATCATCTCGCCGCTCATTTGCCACCCATCATCATTATCATACCTTAGCTTTTGCCATGGGCTGTTAATCAACTAATGTCCTCCCCTGAGAATAGAATCTATCTCGACAACAACGCTACCACACGGCTTGACCGTGATGTAGCTCATTTTATGTCGCAATGGTTAACTCAGGATCGGTGGCTAGAATTAGGTTGCAATCCAGCTAGCCAACATCAAGAGGGACGTCTGGCTAGAAAATGGGTTGAACAGGCTCGCGATGATCTACTTTCTCTTTTCGCGGCTCGCACGCGAGGTATGAGTGCAGATCAACTCTTATGGACCAGCGGGGGTACCGAGTCCAACAATCTAGCCATCTTCGGCTTGATTTCAGCCTATCCAGGCACATTAGTCGTTTCTGCGATTGAACATCCAAGCGTTTTGGAAGCAGCTAAAAACTATGAACTACATCACCCAGGCTCAGTCCGTATCTTGCCGGTCGATTCTAGTGGAATTGTCAGGCTCGACCTTTTGGAAAAATGGATAGCCGAACTAGCAGTATCTTCTAAACCAATTTCCGTGATCAGCGTTATGCTGGCCAATAATGAAACGGGTGTTATTCAACCTATTTCAGAAATTGTGAAATTGGCTCATAGCGCAACTGCCAAAGTTCATACCGATGCCGTTCAAGGCGTTGGCAAAATCGACATTAATTTTGAGCAACTCAATGTCGATGCTTTGAGTTTTACCGCTCATAAAGTCCATGGACCAGTTGGCATTGGTGGATTGATCCTACGGAACTCGTTGAAAATAAACCCTTTGTTTTTCGGTGGATTTCAGCAGCTAAGTTTACGACCAGGCACCGAATCGCCATTGCTTACGTCAACTTGCGCTCATGCGATTCGTTTAGCTTTAGATTGTCGGGGAGCCGCTTGTCGCTCGATGGAAGCTTTGCGCGACAAATTGGAATTCGAGATAACTCATCAGTTACCGGACACTGTGATTCACGGTCGATCGCAGCCACGCTTACCACACACCAGTAGTATCGCTTTTCCAGGCTGCGACCGACAAGCATTGCAAATGGCACTCGACATGGCTGGCATCGCTTGTAGTACCGGCTCTGCTTGTGCTAGTGGTAGTTCTCAACCGTCGCATGTCCTAGCCGCGATGAATGTTTCTCAGGATCTCTTACAGTCCTCCATACGGTTTAGCCTGTCACGCTTAACGACGACAGCAGAGATCGACCAGGCTGTTACAAGAATTGTGGACGCTGTACGAAAACTCAAGCAGCGTTCGATGTTCCCAGTTGCCAACTCTGTTTCTATCTCGTGATCTTGGGACTACATCGATGAGTGGAACATTTTCGATACCTTTGAAACTTGTGCGAACGGCTGCTAAAGCAGATCGCCAAGAGGAGCAAACATTGCTGCCTAGTTTCATCGGTGGGTCAGAGAATCGCTGGGTAGAACAACTTTTCAAACAAATTCAAAACGAAGGTTTACCCGCTTTATCTCCGATTGTTCTCTACGGTGGAAATAGCGTCGGTAAATCTGTGCTTTTAGCCACGATCAGTGCAACCTGGGGAAAAGAAGGCAAATCGAATCAGCGCCGCATGATTCATGGAGGCGACTTTTCACGAGATCTCAACAACGCCATC
>JAUMAI010000405.1:10859-16104 GCA_032116775.1 Pirellula sp.
TTGGATGAGTTTCGCGAACAATATCGCAACAACAAGCTTTTAGTTATCGATGACCTGCAAGAAATTGCCACCAAACCTGCAGCCCAGGAAGAACTCATTTCCACACTCGATACCATAGAGTCGGCTGGAGGCACGTTTGTGACCTCCCTACCTCGATTACCAGGAAGTATTCGTGGTTTTCGCGCTCCATTGGTCAGTCGTTTATCTGCTGGCTGTCTAGTGCCGCTAGAGCCGCCTGGAAACGAGGCAAGATTTGTATTGCTGAATGCTTTTGCCAAGCAATTACGGCTCGATATTCCCGCAGAGTGGTTAGAAAAATTGGCTCGCGAATTACCGAGCGGCCTGCGAGCCGCTCAACTGAAAGCGGCTTTAAACAAGTTACCACTTAACCAGGTATTGATACCTGGGGAAACACAGCATGAAGCTCTCAAGTCTTTGTTAGCCTCACAATACCAAGCCGCGACGCCTAGTATCGCGGACATTACCAAAGCAGTTGCTCAATATTTCCAAGTGCGTTTGGCAGACATTCGAGGCACGACCCGCAAAGCAAATCTAGTTCGCATGCGTGGTTTGTCCATGCATCTAGCTCGACAATTAACCAATCTGAGCTTGCAACAGATCGGACATTACTTCGGTGGACGCGATCATTCGACCGTTCTGCATGCCTGTCGTAAAATTGAACTCGATCTGCAAGCTGATTCAGAACTCGCCAAAGCCCACCAAGAGCTAATCACCAACTTCCTGCAGACTGGATAATCGACACAGTTTACCGTTACCAAGAATCATCCTGGATGGTGGAAAAGTTGTTGATTCGCAGTAAATTCCCCGACACCCCCGCCAAGGTCGGTAAGTCACCTTCCGAATCGATGTCGATCCATGTTCGTAACTGCCACTTTTTCGAACAACAAAATGACGTGCAGTGAACCGGTTTTCCACAGCTACCGAATTCTCGAATTGAGTGCTTTTTACCGCTCAAAATGGCTCATTTCTGCTCTCAACTGACAATTTTCCAAGCCGCTCTACTAAGACGAATAACTTAAAAATATTTAAATAAAAGAGCTAGCTTGGGGATTCCGAGTTTTTAACCTTCACCTGTTTTTGAAAGCAGCTCGGCAGAGTACAACATGGACTCTTTCAAAATGTAAAAATACCCTGGTTCGACTCATTTCGTTACAGGATGACGTGATATGAAGTTGGTCTGCAATCGAGAAAAGCTATGGGCCGCTTTCCAGCTCGCTGCTAGCGTTGCTCCGAGCCGAAGTCCGAAAGAGATCCTGACGTTTATTCGTTTGGATGCGACACCCGATCAAGTGACGTTGATGGCCACCGACATGGAAGTGGGTGTTCGAGTCAATGTCGAAGGCATTGAAATCGATGTGCCTGGTAAAGCTCTTTTGCCAGTGCAACGTATGGCCTCGATCTTGCGTGAGAGTTCTGATGAGCAACTCTCCATAACTGCCGACGAAAATGGAATGGTGATCAAAGGAACGTACAGCAAGTTCGAACTGCCGAGTGCGAACCCTGATGAGTTTCCTCCCGTTGTTCCATTCGAAGAGACGAGCTTCTACAGCATCCCAGCTAGAATGCTCAAGGAAATGATCAAACGGACTGCTTTTGCAACTGACAACGAAAGTAGCCGTTATGCCCTCGGTGGTGTTTTGTTCGAGCTAGGGGATGAAGATATCACCGCTGTAGGTACAGATGGTCGACGTATGGCTCGGATGATTGGTAAAGGAACTGTTATTGGTGGGAAGACCAATCCTGGTTCGAACACAATTATTCCTACGCGAGCCTTAACTCTTATAGAGAGAGCTATCGGCGACAAGGAAGAAACGGTTGATCTGGCTGCTCGATCCAATGATGTTTTGGTGCGAACATCGCGTTGCGTGATTTATTCGCGATTGGTTGAAGGTCGTTTTCCAAATTGGCGAAAAGTTTTTCCAGAACGTACCAACTCGATTAATATCGACGGTACGGTTGGTCCTTTCTATGCAGCCTTGCGACAAGCTTCGATTGTTACCGATGCTGAAAGCCGAGGTATCGACTTCCAGTTCGGCAATGGTTCCCTGGTATTGACGGCTCGGACATCAAATATCGGACAATCGCGAGTGGAGTTTCCAATTGCTTATGATGGTACGCCCATACAAGCTACTCTCGATAATCGGTTTGTGGCTGACTTCTTGAAAGTTCTCGAGCCAGAAAATACTTTCCACATCAGTCTGGGTGAAGCTAACGAAGCGGTCGTATTCAGTACCGATGATGGATATGCCTATGTAGTGATGCCGATGTCTCGATAGTAGTTCAGATACAGCTCCGGAATATTTTCACGGTAGAGATTATTCCGGAGTTTTATTTTCCGCTGATGATTCGTGTTGCATATCTTCGCGTAAACCCTGCAATCCGCGTTTCAATAATCCAGCAACAGCCATTTCAGATTTCTGCATTTTGTCTGCGATCTGCTTTAGCGACCAACCTTCCATATATCGCAGTCGCAAAGCCTCTTGTTGCATGGGAGGTAAACGTAACATGCTTTCCGCTAATTCAACGACCGCTTCATCTTTAATAGCCCGTTGACTTGGACTGGTAGTCTCCGCTGGTATTAATTCACCAATGCCTGGTTGGCTATCCGAGGCTGCGTGATGAAAGCCAATCTCCATCCGCGCGCTTCGTTTCTTGGTGGTTAAATGATGCTGATGCATCGAATTGATATTGTTGCGCAGGATGTTTCGTAACCACGCTAACATGGACGAAATGTCTTCACCCCTAAACGCGTCGAGGTCCCGCTGAGCCTCTAAAAAAGTGACCTGAACCACGTCCGCTGGGTCGAGGCGCCCTTGCAAGCGTGGGTCCAAATATCGCTGTGCCAAGACGAGCAAATAAGGTCGATAGTTTTCTAACAACGACCCTAGTGCGGAGCGGTCACCATGCTTGGCTAGTTCGAGAAGATTGATCTCTTCGTTGGTGCTCAAGTGTCAATTCCCCTAAGAATCGAAGCGGTGGAGTCGAGCAAACTAGATCGTGAACGGTTTGGATAAAAGGGTCTATTTTAGAGTGTATCACCCTCAAAAAGTGGGTGTAAACTCCAAGATAATTCATTGCCATGGTATCATGCTACTTAGATTCGCCGGAAATTCGCACTTTCACCTGACGTCGAAGCGACGACGATAGGATCGACTTATGTATCTCCGAATGGCCAAAAGATTATTGCTGGAAACTGATAAAAGACTGCTTTGGAAGCTAGGCTACCAAGCGGGTTGGAAAGGGCTCAGGAGCGTCCAGAAGCATAAGGCTCGACTCAAGAAAGGTCAGTTCTTTCCACCCTTTCTTTATATTTCGATCATCAACAGCTGTAACCTGCGCTGCCAAGGTTGCTGGGTCGATGTTGCTGCTAAGCAGACCAAGATCGATCTGGAAGGCATGAATCGATTGATAAACGAAGCCAAAGCGATGGGGAACTCGTTTTTCGGAATACTGGGTGGCGAACCCTTTATGCATCGTCAGATCTTGGACATTCTGGCTGCCCATCCAGACGCCTATTTCCAGGTGTTCACCAACGGTCAGTTTATCACGGATGAAATCGCCAAAGAGCTAAGAAGACTGGGCAATGTCACTCCGTTAATCAGCGTTGAAGGAAGTGAGATCGTGAGCGATCAACGCCGAGGCCGAGATGGCGTATTCAGTAAAACTATGGAAGGTTTACAGAACTGTCTTAATAACAAAGTTCTGACTGGGGTTTGTACGAGCGTTTGTAAAACGAACATTGATGATTTGTTGACATCGAGATGGGTCGATCGACTGATCAGTATGGGTGTGATGTACTGCTGGTTCCATGTGTATCGCGTAGTAGGACCGGAAAGTTCGCCCGAACTTGCCCTGGACACAGATCAATTACGACGCGTTAGGCAATTTGTCGTCGACACGCGAGCTACCAAACCGATTATTGTCATCGATGCTTATCATGATGGTGAGGGTCAAGCGCTTTGTCCCGCTGCAACCGGTTTTACACACCATATCGGTCCTGGCGGTGACATCGAACCATGTCCTATTATTCAATTGGCTACGGAATCTATCTACGATGAAAAACCTCTGAAAGATGTTTTCAATCAAAGCGAGTTTTTGAGAGATTTTCGTCAACTAGCTGCTGAAAATACGCGCGGATGTGTGGTGTTGGAAAGACCTGACCTGCTGATACAACTAGCCGAAAAACATCACGCTCGCGACACAACGCAGCGTAAAACCGTCATCAGTGAACTCGAAAAAATCACACCTCGTCGATCTCAATATGTTCCAGGCGCGGAGATTCCAGAAAGAAGCTGGGCGTATCGCTTAGCCAAGCGAATTGCGTTTAATGATTTCGGTGTTTACACCAAACATTTCAAACCGCAGACATGGAAAGATCCCGAAGTCGTTCAATTGAAACCACCGGTCCGATAAGTTGATTACTGGCAATGGAACTAATGAAAGAGCGGCAAGTTGGCATCAGGACTGTCGTGGAATTGTTGATGCTGTCGCTCAAGATCGAGCAAAAAACATTTGCAATCCAAGCCGCCCGCATAGCCAGTCAAACTCCCATCAGCACCAACAACGCGGTGACATGGGTATAAAATAGAAAGCGGATTACGACTGTTGGCCGCTCCGACAGCACGTGCGGCTTTCGGCTGTCCTAACGATTGAGCGAGTTTTCCATAGGACCAAGTTTGTCCATAAGGTATTTTGAGTAACTCGTTCCACACCACTAACTGAAATTCAGTTCCGCGCAGTTGATGTGGAACATCAAACGCTTGTCGAGTTCCAGCAAAATATTCTTCTAATTGTTCCACCGTCATTCGCAAGAGACGATCTTGCCGTGCATCCGTTGACGACAAACTTGAAGAGCGGCGGTGCGACGGAGGTAGCAATTCGACTAGAAAATCCCCTTCAGCCACTAATAGCCATGCGCCACATTCATTTTTCCAAGCTAATTGTCTTCTTTGTCCCATAGATCACAGTATAGCCGACGGATTGCACGGGATGGTTCGTTCTTCCCTCAACACCGCTCAGCTACTTTTTGACTAGCCTGCGGGCTTTTCAATTCAACCGTAGACGTAGACTACCGTTTGGGTAGACACTCTTTTTTACTCAAACGCTCTTCCTACATGCTCCCCTCTCCCAAAAGAAATCTACGCTGCGCTTCCATTTCATTGAGGAGAGGGAGAAAAGAATTTATTACCAAGTGCTCCCCTCGCCCCGGCGTTTTTGTGGAGCA
>JAUMAI010000406.1:0-6818 GCA_032116775.1 Pirellula sp.
GCTGCTCCTGGATTGATCGACTTGGGGGCTGAACTCGGTGAGCCAGGTCGCGAGGAAGATGAGACGATCGCTTTTGGAACAATGGCTGCGCTTGCTGGCGGATACTCGGCTATCGCCTGCATGGCTAATAGCGAACCACCCATTGATACAGCAGCCGCGGTCGAATTTGTGCGGCAGAAAGCGACTCGAGCTGATCGTTGTCGCGTACACGTTATTGGCTGTGTCAGCAAGCATCGGCAAGGAAAGGAACTGGCTGAAATCGGTTCCTTGGTAGAGGCTGGTGCTGTTGCCTTGAGCGATGCCCCAAGTGCGATTGAAAATACCGCACTGTTGCGCCGAGCTCTTGAGTATTGTTCGATGTTCAATAGGCCTGTCTTCGATCAGCCCGAGATACGCAGCTTGGCCGATGGTGGGGTCATGCATGAAGGGTTGGTTCAATTGGTGTTAGGACTAGCGCCTATTCCAGCTGAAGCGGAGGACCTAGCGACAGCGCGCGATTTGCGATTAGTAGAGAGCACCGGAGGTCGCTTGCACCTGACCAATATTTCTACCTTAGGAAGTGTTGACTTATTGAGGCGAGCGAAAGGGCGAGGGCTGCAGACCACATGCGGAATCACTCCCGCTAACTTCTGCCTAACGGATGCTGCTCTCCGATCGTTTGATTCGAACTTAAAGCTCCAACCTCCTCTGCGAAGCGATGAACATCTGCAGGCATGTTTAGTTGGGTTGAGCGACGGAACGATCGACGCGATAACCAGCGGACATCGACCTTGTGCACTCGAAAAGAAAATGCAGGAACTGGATTTGGCTCCCTTTGGTGCGAGCACTTTAGAGACGACGCTCTCAGCCGTAATCACATACCTGATACGACCCGGCATCATTAACTGGACGCAGGCGATTGAGAAATTATCGACCAATCCCGCGAAAATCCTTGGGGTAGAAGGTGGTTCGTTACAGGTTGGTAAACCAGCTGACGTCGTACTGATCGATCCTGAGCATCGTTGGTTAGTGCAACCCTCGAATCTTCATTCGCGCAGCAAGAACAGTTACTTCTCGGGTAAGGAACTGTTCGGAGCTGCTAGGATGGTGTGGGTGGGTGGCGTTCGAAAATATTTACTCAGCAATAATTACTAGGCTCAAGCCTAGTTGCGCAGCGAAGCCGAGAGCTACGAGCCTGCTTAGTTTGTCAGTGATTTCTAAACTTCAATAATTTTGGAGTCGCGCGGGCGAGGAGCCCGCGCACCTTGAGCTGGATTGCTGAAGCTGGAGTGTTTAGTCGCCCTCTTCACCTTGCAGCAGTTCAATCCACTCTTGTTCATTAGCCGTGATATTACCAGGAGCATCGTAATCTGGGTCTTCGCTGATCTTCAGCGACTCAGAGACCACCGCTGTGCCATCGATCACCAGCGATACTTGATAGGTACCGCTGGCGACCCGCGCTCCACTGAATCGTCCACCGCTATTGCCTGGCGAGGTAGCGGTTGCTCCTGCCGTGCGACGCAAGTCCCAGGTGATTTTTTGGAGACCTGCGCGATTGCTACCAGCAAGTAAGGCCACACGTCGTCCAGAGATATCGCGGATCTCAAGTTCAGCCGACTGAACGTCACTTCCCAATGAGTAATGGAGTTGTGCATCGGCAGATGGATTCTCACCCACGAAGCGACGTGTTCCGCTACTGCCAGCGTTTGGTAATCGCCGCCAGCGGATAACCTCATTCGGTTTATAAAGGTGATTTCCTTCTTTAACTTTTGCGGGTGTGAATTGGCGAAGTGCACTGATATCTACGATCCACAAACTGCGACCATGCGTCGCAGCCACGATCTCGCCTGAGCTGGGATGTTGGGCTAATTCGTGAACCGCTACTGTTGGGAGGTTGCTATTCATTTTGGTCCAACTTGTGCCCCTATCGATCGAAACCCAAGTTGCCATCTCCGTGCCAAGGTAAAGGACATCGGCATTGAAAAGATCTTCGCGAAGTACCCAAGCGGAGCCGGCTGAGTCTGGAAGGTTCGCGCGAATGCTCTTCCAGGTGCGGCCATAGTTTTCGGTGACTAACACGATGGGTACATAGACATCGCTGCGATGGCCATCGACCGTAACGTAACAGCGGCCAGCGGCGGCACGGCTTGTTTCTAATGAACTGATCCACATCGGCTTCGGTAGGATGTCCTTTAGGGCTTTGGAGCCATCGTTCGGATTGTCAGGCGTTGCTTCTTCAGCTGTAGTGCGCTGCATGGTGAATGGTACTTGGAAGGCGTTGTTGTTGACCCTCATTTCGCCGGTGAATTTATCCCCTTCAAGTTGAGCGACAAGTTTTAATTCAGCTCCTCCCGTTGCGACGTCGGCCTCCAGCGAACCAGCAGCAGAATCGAACTTGATATTTTCCAGATTTCCCTCAGCTTGCGTCGAACGATAGGTTCCGCCAAGTTTTCCTTCGCTATCGGTATTGATCACGATACGAAAGCGGCTTCGTTCCGCTGGCATCATGGGACTATCGAATTGGCCAGCCCAGTTCGCGACGATTTTCTTGATGTCCTCAGGTGTCGCGGCGGGGGCTTGGTTGTTAGCTGCTGCCGACGGCGTGGTTGATGAAGCAGGTGCTTCGGCTGGAGTAGCTGGGGTTTCAGTAGCGGCCGTGGCTTCTTGATTGCCAGTGCGTCGTCCACTTGAATCACCGGTTCCACCGCGTCTTCCGCTTCGGAATCCACCGCTTCCTTGACCGGCAGGTCCATTGCGTCCCCGATTCCCTTGATTCTGGTCGAACGTCGCAACACGCTCTGGTTCTTTCCAAAGGTTGATCCAGCTTTGTCCGCCATCGCGAGTCACCCACATCTGGCCATCGGTTGTGCCAACGTAGAGGACTCGTTCATCTAATGGGCTTTCAGCTAGTGCACTGCCGGTCGCTTGAGGATCGACTGTGATTTCGGGTGAGATCTCGCGGATGTCTGAACCTTTCTTGATAGAGCGGAAGACATGATTACCAGCGGCATAGAAGATCTCTGTATTGTGATGACTCAGGATGAACGGTGTTTTCCAGTTGAAGCGATAAGTTCGGCCCTGTGGAGGACGAGGGCGAATAAAACCTTGTTCCCCAGTGCGAAGATTTCGACGCCCCATCGCGCCGTTCTGGCTTTCGGTATAGAGTTGATCGGGATCGGTTGGATCAACGAAGCAAACGAAGCCATCGCCACCACCAACATTCATCCAATCCGTGTTCACTGGCCCAGGGTTATTGCGCACCATGGCTGGACCACCCCAGCTACCATTGTCTTGCAAGCCTCCGTAGACCTTGTAGTCTCGGTTACTGGCGATACCGACGTGATAGAATTGCCCGATGGCAAAGTGGTTATGATGGTCCCAAGCTGCACCTCGTGAATAGGTTACGTAGATACCGCCATCATTACCGAGGATAACGTGTCGGCCATCTCTTGGATCAATCCACAGCGCATGATGATCGACGTGGACATCTTCACCATGTCCATCACCAGTAAAGGTAACACCACCATCCTTGGATCGATAAAGTTCAGTACCCAGAACCCAAATCTGGTTATTGTCGCTTGGGTCGACACGTATCTGGCTGTAGTACATCGGACGTGGATTGAGGGAATTGATTCTTTCCCAAGTCGTGCCACCGTCGCTACTGCGATAAACACCACCAAACTCTTTTCCTTCACTCCCTTGCTCATCCGCCATATTAGGATTTTGGCCACCTAAACTTTGCGCAAATGGACTACCATCCCGGAAGGTTTCTGGATCAAGCGGAGTCTTAGCTTTTTCTTTTTTCTTTTCTAATTCGATAACCTCCGGGCGACGGGCTAATTCGATTTCGGTAACGACAGATTCACCTTTGCGAATGATGTCCAGCTTTGCTTTGGCACCAGCAGGTTTTCGTCGCAGTAGTTCGATCAGCTTGGTGTAGTTACCGACGGTCTCATCGTCGACTCGAATAACAATGTCGTTGACTTCGAGTTTCGCTTGGGCGGCAGGACCATCTTTGGTGATTTCGGTCAGCTTAGCTCCCGCTTCCGCATTCTCGCCTCGAATACCAGCGTAAGATGAGTCGCTAGGCCATTGCCCAATACGTTCGGTTTCAATTATGGCATAGACAAAGTTAGGGTCTTTGCGATAGATGCTCAGGCCGATCCTTCCAAGTTTGCACGCGGGCAAACCTTGAGTCAATTTCTCAAAGCTTTTCCCTCCATCTTTCGTGCGATAGATCGCGGCGCCTGCTCCGTAGCGAACTGCTGGGTCATTGCCATCGAAGCCATCACGACGTCGTTGGTAGGTCGCGACAAACAGAGTGTTGGGATCGGTCGGATGCATTTGGACATCGATCACGCCGGTGTCTTCATCGACGAAGAGAATCTTCTCCCAGTTTTTACCACCATCAGTCGTTTTGAAGAGGCCACGTTCTGGGTTTGGTCCCCAGAGTCGACCTAGTGCGCCAACATAAACGATATCTGGATTGGTTGGATCGATAGCGATACGGCCGATATGCTTTGTTTCATTCAACCCCATATTGTTCCAGGTTTTTCCACCGTCGGTCGATTTGTAGACACCGTCACCCCAGGAAGCGCTGTTGCGAGGATTCGCTTCGCCTGTACCGACCCAAACAATATTGGGATCATTCTGAGCAACCTGCACATCACCAATTGAAACAGTAGCTTGACGATCGAATTGAAATTCAAACGTAATTCCATTGTCTGTCGTTTTGAGCAGACCGCCCGATGCGCTCGATGCCCACCAAGTGCTGGGATCTTTCTCGTAAACGGCAAGAGCCGTAATACGTCCGCTCATGTTAGCTGGGCCGATATTGCGCCAACGCAAAGCATCGGTCCAATTCGCGGGTAAGGCTGGTTCAACCTTCGTCGTGCCAGGTAACGTAATGGGTGCTGGAGGTGTACCTTCGCTAGGTTGCTCGGCCGTCATCGGCTGCTGAGTATTTTTTTCCTCAGCAGTTTTTTCGGTAGTTGGTTTCTCGTCTGTCGGCTTATTCTCTGTCGGTGTATCTGACTTCGGTTTCTCTGGAGTTGCTTCTGTGGCTGGAGTGTCTGGTTTATTGGGTTCGCTTGGTTTCTCTTCCTGAGTTTTTTCCTGGTTTGGTTTTTCTTCCGTAGGCTTGCTCTCGGCGGGCGTGTCAGCGGGTGGCTGGGCAGGAGCTTCGGTTACGGGTGTCTTCTCAGCAGGGGGAGTGCCTTCCTGAGCAATAGCAGTTATCGCCAAACTCAAGGCGAGTTGCAGTGCTATGAAGGAATTTAGGCAGTGGAAGGTACTCTTGTAGGACATCAGGCAGTGCTCCGTAATTACGCTGGCACGCGGGCAAAAAAGGTAACGGCCCGCTCGGGCTCCAAGCAGAAGACGCGACCTCAGCTCAGGTTCAACCGCAGGTATCTAAACAGCTTTCGCTGCCATCGATTGTAATTGGCAAAATAGGCTGAAAAACAATAAATTAGCGAGAAAACGCACGCATTTGTAGCTGGCAAAAACCGACCAACGCTGGCCTGGAAATAGGAGTCATTGGTCCATGCTTCCATCCGGATGAACGAATGGTCAGCCAGACGAAGGTTATCCGATTGGATTACTGAGTTTCGAGAGAAGTAGTTTCAGTCACAATTTTAGACGGACCTGCCAGTCTGTTGGGGTCCGAGGAAACTGTGGTCCTATCGCTGAAAGATAGGTAGAAAACCTTTATCGAGTTGCAACATGATCAGGTTGCAAGCGCTGACATAGACCGGACTGATTTGTCCATTCCATGAACCATCATTTTGCTGTTCACTGACAATACGCGCGTAAAGTTGTCCACGGAAAGGCAGCCATTCGGCGTCACCTTGGCGATAAACGACTTGGCTGTAATAAAGGTAGGTGTAATGCCAATGACCGAAGGCTTGATTCTCAGTGGCGATTTCATGGAGAGTTTTGCGGCAGTACGAGAGCATTTCTGGAACATGTTGGCTATCGTAGTCACCAGCATTGTAGAGGGCGGCCAGAGCGGCAGCAGTGATCGCGGGACGCGATGTTCCCATTTGTTTGCTGCTGTAACTGATGCCTCCATCGCTCGCGTTCTTACAGGAATAAATATATTGCTTGGCTTGTTCGATCACTTCTCCGGAGACGGGGATACCTGCATTGCGGCATCCGCGTAAGCCTTGTACCTGAGTGATGGTTGTTGAACCTTCATCGTAGTTGTTTCCGTCGCGAGCACTCACGTAACCCCAGCCTCCGGATGGGGTTTGGGCTTTGCCGCAAAAATCCACTGCCTTTTCCAGTACATTGATCAATTCCTCTCGGCGATCCTCGAGTCCTTCTTCGCCGAGCAGTTGGGAGAGAAAGAGCATAGAGAAACCGTGGCCGTAGGTATACCGAACATCGGTCGCTGGGTCACCGATGAGTCCGTTATCTCGCGATTTCGAAATTAGAAAATCTGCCGTGCGGGCGATGTGCATTGCGTACGGTCCCTGGCTAGCGGTCGAGCCAGAGGCAAGCATGGCGGTTCCAGCCAGCGCAGCCAGGGCAACTCCGTAGGGTGGCGTATTCCATTGGCCACGCGAGTTTTGGGTGCGCGCTAAATACTCTAGGCCTTTGCGAGTCGAGTTCTCCCAACTTGGATCGCGCTGGTCTGCCGCTGCGAACGCACGGCTAGGCGATGTGAATGGAGTTAGGCATAGCCCCAAGCCACCCGCCGCCAATCCCTGAAGTAAACCACGGCGAGTTAGGTTAGGCTGGCTGTTCATACAAGGATCCTTTGTTGGCCGAAGCGCTGCACACTAAGCTGCTTGAGTTTCTCGACGATTGATGAGCGGAGTCGATTATGGCGGTAA
>JAUMAI010000407.1:0-6860 GCA_032116775.1 Pirellula sp.
GGCGACTTTGACATACGACAGACTCCTGGTTTAACATTACGAGCTCAGTCGTCCATCAACTAATGCTCAAAATGCAATACCTAAGTCTCGCATGTTACCCAGCATCGCGCAATCGCCCTGTCTCAGACAAAGACCTTCCATCAACCCTGACCTTTTCGATCCTTTTCAAAGCATGAAATAAGACAGTAGCCCCAACTGACGCCTTAACCCTTAAAACGACCTTTCTCTCATTATCTTCTGTTACATCTACATTACCTGGTACATAACAGATAACTCTGCTGGCTTTCAGTATTAAACGTTCTTTAGCTAGCGTGCGCTCAATCAATGGCAACGCTAAGGGCTGGAGCGTACCTGGATTAATATCAAACGGATTTCGAATTTGAGCATTCAAGTCGAATGAGTCAGGCAACATACCCGCTCTCTCATGCCCTGCCGGATACGTTTGTTGCATGGCAGACAATACAATTCCATCAGCAATAGCTTTCCATCTACCGCTTGGATCACTTTCGTTTAATTCGTATAAAGCATCAGCATAAACCAATCCACACCATTGCACAGGTAGCCCTATCCAAACTGGCGAAATCCACTTTGTAGCTCCATAAACCGCTATTGAAGCATATGGCCCGATACCATTCTCTGTAGGCGTTGACAGATAGATAAAAGGCAATCCGCGCAAAGCCCACTGCTTAGCTCTTAGTAACAGGCTAGGATCGTTATCAATTGAGTAAGATAGCGCATAGGCTTTCGTCAAATAAGCGACAGCTAGAAGATCCGGAGTATGAATGGGAATCTCCCAATACTGAGCCCCTCTTGGTACGGAATGATCCCATCGATCAAGCCAACGAACTCTCCGCAAAGCTTGCTCAATCAAATCACGATCACCTGAAAATAAAGCTGCATTTAGAGCCGTAACTACACGCTCCGCTGCGAGTCCATTCACTTCTTTTGATGTGTGATTTCGGCTGTAATCAAGACTGCCTGGGGAGGGTACATATTCTGCAATACTCCGTTCGTCAAAGCTATTCAGACTTTCGCTCACAATCGTTCGCGCCTGCTCAACAGCCCCCGCTACCAGTTCTGGAAAAAGCGCGCCTAACGGCTTTTGTAGATGCCCAATTCGTGATGCATAGGCTTGACTAGCAAGAACTCTCTCTCGGGCCTGCTTGGAAAGCTTGAGAAGCGACTCTCGTGTCCGTTGTTCCAGAGTTTTCGAGTTGGCGAGCCACTCGATCATTGCGGCAGCATCAAGTGCTGGTTGAGGAGGAAAGTTAACTCCAACAGCATGCCGAAATAAACCACCACTGCTAAGTTCCGGACTTGTCCAACCTTCACAAACTGCTTCCCGGTATCCCTGGTAATCCACCTCAGGTAACTTAGGGAGAGGATTATGCTCTAACCAATTCGCAATCGCTCCCGTAACATCTGTTCCATTCCCCGCATTTATTGTGCAAGTAGCCTCGACAACTTGATTTTTACCGATCGTAAATGATTTAAAAGGCAGCACTTCACCATCAACCCTAGTTGCACCATTAGCTCCCGGCATAATTAAGCCAAAAGAATTAGCGTCAATAGCAAATGTGCTCGCTGGAAAATCGAAGAACGCTGCGATGTTTGGGTTTGTTTTCCAAGAAAGAGAAAGCCATCGTCCATCACAAAAAGTCGCCATACAAGGAATTGTGATTTTGTAAGATAGCGGCACTCTGCGTTCGGCTGCGCGTCCTTCAATATCACGAGATGAGCTACTCGGCTCGTTTTCAAGGTATTCCAAGCCTGGAAAAATACTTTGAAATTGTTCGCCCAGAATTCTCTCGCTGCCCGCTAGAAGCATGAGCATCGGCGCAAAAATAACCTCCCTTTCGGTAGAGCAACTGTATCTCGTTTGCAGCGTGATTCCTGAGTTGGATCTCTCAAATCGCCTAGTCAGATACCATACAGTTCCATCTTGATCGATACACTCACCACAAAATTGAATATAGCTTTCGCCTTGATCATGATGAGTTACTTTAAAAGATGGCACAAACCACTTCGCCTCGCTTCCCAAAAGATAACCAATCGGTAGCAAATTATGGTTAACCGCCAATCTTTTATCACCAAACCATAATTCAAATCGCTGAAGATCCCTGGGATCCTGATGAACTCTTGTAGGCTTCCGCTGCGCACTGTCGCCTTCAAATATAACTGGCGTTTCTATCTGATTAAGGTTCGGAGATGCACAAACCGGGAAACTCCATTCGTTTCTTTCGATTAACTTTGCATCCTTGACAACAAACAAACCTGGATACCCTGGTGGATCGAATCGAAATCGGGACTTCAAACCAATTCTTGGCAGTGGAAAAACAATCTCTTCCTCACCTCTTCCAGTAACAGGAAACCTTACGGAATCCTTTTCAGTCGCTTCATCTTGGAAGAAAAATAATTGCGCAGTACCAGCCCGAGAAGAAGAAATCCTCAATTTCACTACCCATGGCTTATCAACAGGCAATTCGAAGACTGGACTAACCACATAGGGATCATCACCTGTGATGACAAAGCTAAACCCATCCTCAACAGTCCTGATCTCGTCGACATCATGCGCGGCTATCCACCTCTGTGACGCCCCATCTTGCACGATGTCAACAACCACGCCGTCATCGGCAGATGCATAAGCAACCATCAGTATCGCAGTTAAGTGTATTACTGCCAAAAAGCTTTTCATGTCATCCCCCGATACATGTCATCCCCTGATAAGCGCTCACCAAATCACGTTCATCTCGGAATCCAAAGATTAACCAAACGACCTAGCGGTACCTCGGAGAACTCAACGTCAGCGCACTTTCAATTCTCGGAATATGACCGCAACAATGAGAAAACACGCTGCGAAATCACAGCAAAGCATTGTCTTGGGAATTGAATACTAATTGCTTCAGCATAACAGCCCGCCCAGCTTTTTTAAAACGTGCTGGCATGTACCTACGGAAGTATACCAGTGCTTGGCATTAACCGAACCTAATTAACCTGCCTCAATACCGTTAAGATTCACCAAATGCCGTTTTCCCAGTCGCTCAGCAACCTTGCGTAATTTTTGACGGCTAAAAGTAAAATAGTTTCCGTAGAACCTACCCGTTGCCATTTCCTGCTGCACCTTTATCCAAGATTCATGAGCGATCTGCATTCGCTCCAAGATTCCAAGAGCTTCAACCGATAGAGATGCTTTTCCTATCCGTGGCATTCGCGCTGCCTGATCAACGAGCAAAAAGTATTGGCTAAGCGTAATATTTTCAAACATACCCATCTGCGTCAGCGAATAATCACTTCGATTTTCAATAGCTATTAACCACAGCAGATTCTCTATTTCAGCAGTTTCGCCCGTAAGTGGTTTACATGTTTGTAGCGAAGTGATCAATTCATCGAGCTTCCAACTTTTCAATGCGTTTTCAAAGCGTAGACGCAGCGACGTGAATTTACTTTGCTCCGGTGTCTTGGCTAACCCTGCAGCCAATGGATTCAAATCAACATAGATATTTGTTGTCAGTAAAGCTTTCCCATCCATTACAGCGATCGATTTGAAGCGTCCCTTGAAAACTGTACCTGTAGTACCAGTTATCTCGTTAATCAATTTCGATAATGGCTGCTTTAAAAATCTATGAAACCACCCTAAATCCAGCAACCTTTCGCGATGAACCTCAACCCACTTTTCATCCCTCGACCTCTCATCAATCCAGAACTGAAGTTGCTCTCCCGTCAACAACTTTCGTCTACTATCCTTAGGTGGACATAACTTGGCCCATCGCGTAGCAATTTCTCTTCCCGTCCAACTCAAAGCTAGTTCACGCCGAATCAGTAGCAGTAAATGAAAATGCGTATCCATTACGGAGTGACTACACACGCCAATTGCGAAAATACCAGCGAGAAACCTTAGACGCTGCTCTACCAATGCTTTAATTCGCTCTGATTCGCTAGCGAGTAGCGGCAAGCCTCGAGCCATGTTCGAAATGCAATGGTAAAAAGGGGTGTCCTCGTAGCAAACAATATCCTTCCGACGAGTCGTCATCGCATTGGCTCCCTTTACAGCGACGATTAAATGAACACCTGTCCACACAATAGTATCCAGGTGTGCATTATTCAGCAAGTTTATAACAACAAATTTTTTAGCCATTTATCGCCTCAGCTTCCGTACACACCAAGCCGGGACAGGCATTGCGATACAATGCCTGTCCCGGCTTGGTGTCGAGATAGCGCGTTGCAGCGCGTGTCCTGGAGTTAGGAGTGCAGCGCATGTCCCCGCTTGGGCAGTGGATGAAGGCGATGGTTGAGTTTTTGCTTCATCCAGCGACGCTTTCAATTATTTTTCACACGCTGGTTGTGAGTGGCTTATCAATTCGCATCGTCATGCGCCGACCGCCAGTCGGGGTCGCCTCGGCTTGGCTGCTTCTCATCTCCGCCTTTCCAATCATCGGAGCTCTAATCTACCTACTCATTGGCGAACGACGTCTCGGAAGCCATCGAGCAAATAGAGTGGCCAATTTTAAATGGAAAATCGAAGAATTGATCGCTCAATTATCTCCTAAACAGCCAACCGTCCCCACTCAAGATGAAAGCAAAACTTTCGGCCAATGCTCGCTAAATCGAATCGGCACCGCGCTTCTCGGCTCGCCTCTCTTTGCCGGCACTAAATTAGACCTGTATGCCAACACTCACGACACTCTTGCAAAAATAGCTCAAGACATCGATTCGGCTCAACACTCCGTTTCGATTGAATTCTACATTTGGAACCAAGGTGGCGTCGTTGAGAATGTAAAAGATGCTTTGATCAGAGCGGCTTCGCGGGGAATCAAATGCCGAGTCCTCATCGATGCCCTGGGGGCTCGACCATGGTGGAAATCACCACAGCCTCAGCAGCTTCGGGACGCTGGCGTCGAAGTTTTACAAGCACTACCGGTTGGCTTATTCCGAACCTTCGTAGGTAGAACCGACTTACGTTTACACCGAAAAATAGTTGTCATAGATCATCATGTAGCTTGGACAGGCAGCATGAATATGGTTGACCCAAACTACTTCAAACAAAACGCCGGTGTCGGTCAGTGGATCGATGCTATGGTCCGAATTGAGGGAAATGCAATCGCCCCCCTAGCACTCACCATGCTGAGCGACTGGTGCATCGAAACCAATCACAAAATTGACGATCTCATGCAACAGTGCCGGATTAATCACGTCGCCCCTGTTGGAGATGTGGAACTTCAAGTTATCCCCTCTGGACCAGGCCAGAGCGGTGACTGCCTACTTCAAATGCTCCTGACATTGATTCAATCGGCCGAACACGAACTCATAATCACCACCCCTTACCTCATCCCTGATGACGCTTTATTACGATCACTACATGCCGCCGCAGCTCGCGGTGTCTGCGTGCGTTTGATCGTCCCAGAGAAAATCGACTCGTTTCTCACTCGACATGCCTGCCATTCCTATTTCGATGACTTACTCGATATGGGCATAAATATTCACCTATACCGAAATGGACTCCTCCACACAAAGTCTATTACCGTCGACAGTCGCATGAGCATGTTTGGAACTGTCAATTTCGATATGCGAAGTTTCTGGCTGAATTACGAAGTCGCTCTCTTTGTTCAAAACCCGAACTTCTCAACGAATCTCCGCTCTTTGCAACTCCAATATCTAAACGATTCCGACTTAGTAGACTCCAAGCTGTGGCAATCTCGCCCTTTTCACCAGCGACTGATGGAAAATAGTATCCGCCTTGCCTCACCACTTCTCTAATCAAGCCAACCCCACTTCTCAAAACCACTTTCGACCCGGACAAAAAGTTTGGCGACTCAGGATAGGAGTGATACAATCGAATCCTCTTTCCACCATCCCGCCTGAGTCCCACTATGATCCGTTCCTTGCTCACCACAGCTTTCTTGCTTTCGTTAACAGCCATTCTGGTCTGTCATCCGCATCGTACCTGTACTGCCCAACCGACAAGCAATCCCTCCTCAGATTTGGAACTCATCTCCTGCGAACGTATTTGGAATCAAGCCCCGCACAACGCATTCACAGATCTTGTCCGCTTCAATGATTGCTGGTTTTGCGTTTTTCGCGAAGGCTCAGGCCACGTGTCGCCAGATGGTGCAATCCGTGTCTTAACATCTGCTGATAGCATGGCCTGGAAATCGGCCGCGTTGATCACTTCTCCGATTGCCGATCTACGAGACCCGAAAATTACCCTCACCCCCACGGGTAATCTCATGATCACAGCTGCCGGTGCCTTGCATGACCGCTCCCAAAATTCTCACCAAACCTTTGTGTGGTTCTCGCCTGATGGAACCAGCTGGAGCGACCCCACCGCAATCGGCCAACCGAATAATTGGCTCTGGAGAATCACCTGGCATCAGCAATCTGCGTTCGGTTTCGGCTATAGCTGCTCGCAAGACCAACATATCAAACTATTCAACAGCTTAGATGGGAAAAACTTCCTTCCCAACACTCAAGAAGCTATCGCCGAAGGTAACCCCAATGAATCCTCCATCATCTTCACTAACAACCAAGCTGTGTGCTTACTGCGTCGTGATACTCAACCCGGTACAGGTCTACTCGGCTTCTCGTCAGCACCTTTCACCAAATGGCAGTGGCACGACCTAAATATCCGAATCGGTGGCCCACACTTGATCCAAATACCAGATGGAAGATTACTAGCCGCTGTTCGACTGTACGATGGAAAAACTCGCACGAGTCTTTGCTGGATAGACCCTGATCGAAAATCTCTCACCGAAGCTCTCTCGCTTCCATCCGGGGGTGATACCAGTTACGCCGGCCTCGCCATCCACGACAACATTTTACATGTGAGTTACTACTCATCGCACGAAGGTAAAACATCAATCTAT
>JAUMAI010000408.1:0-5480 GCA_032116775.1 Pirellula sp.
TTCGCTTGATGGTACACTCAGCTGCGTGGAAACGTGATTCACATTTCCACGGCGAAACCCTAACTCTTGACCCAGAAAATCGATTCTTAGCTCGTGGCCCACGCTTCCGTTTAGATGCCGAGCAAATTCGTGATAATGCTCTGAAACTAAGTGGCCTCTTAGTCGACAAAATGGGTGGCAAAGGCGTTAAGCCTTATCAACCCGCCAATATCTGGGAACCCGTTGGTTTTGCTGGTTCAAACACGCGATTCTATAGTCAGGATAACGGGGAGGCGTTATACCGCCGCAGCATCTACACATTCTTGAAGCGAACCGCTCCTCCGCCATTCATGAGCAACTTCGACGGCCCTAATCGCGAGCAGTTCTGTACCAAACGTGAGCGAAGTAATACACCACTTCAAGCCTTGCAATTGATGAATGACATCCAGCATGTGGAGGCAGCCCGCATGCTTGCCCAAAGAGTCCTAACCGAGGGTGGCGATAACGACGACGCGAGAATCCGCTTCGCCTTTTTTGAAGTTCTTAGCCGAAGTCCTAGCGATGACGAACTACAAATCATTTTTGCACAACTCAACCACCATCGTCAGCGATATCAGTCGGACAAAGAGGCTGCGACTAAGCTCGTGTCCTATGGAGAGTCCAAGCCCAATCCGGCGATTGACCCTGCCGAACTTGCTGCTCATACGCTGGTGGCCAGCATGTTATTGAATCTCGATGAAACGCTTACTCGCAATTAGGTGTCGATTGTTTTTTAAACTCTCTTACCGAGAGTGGGCAAATATCGCACCTGAGACTTTGCATAAAGAGATGCGCTGCTGGTTTCCAGACTTAGAAACCCGCAACATTTTTTGAAAACCACAAGTTAAACGATTAGTCCCAAGAATCATCAAAGGCTGAAACAAGGAACGTACGAATGGATCCAAGATTTGAATATTGCTTGAACCAGACTCGTCGTCATTTTTTTGGCACTAGCGGTTTGCGTTTAGGCGGATTAGCAATGGCTGCCATGGGACTGGGAGCGAAGGTAGAGGGGGGAGAGAACACCCCATCAGCAGTCCACCCTCCGTTACCAGGACTACCGCATTTCCCACCGACGGCGAAGTCAATCATTTATTTACACATGAATGGTGGACCTTCTCAACTCGACTTATGGGACTACAAGCCTGGCCTGAAGGACTACTTCGACAAAGACCTGCCCGCCAGTGTTCAAGGTGGACAGCGATTATCTACGATGACCAGCGGCCAATCGAGATTCCCCTGCGCTCCCTCAAAGTTCAAGTTTGAGCAGAAAGGTGAGTGCGGCATGTGGGCCAACACAGACATCCTGCCCTACACCTCAAAGATTGTCGATGAAATAACGCTCATAAAGACCATCAACACAAACGCGATCAATCACGACCCTGCCTGCACGTTTGTCATGACCGGCTCAGAAATTCCAGGGAAAGCGAGTCTGGGTTCCTGGTTAGCTTATGGCCTGGGTAGCGAAAATAATGACCTCCCCGCCTTTGTCGTATTCACACCACAATTTCCAGCCGATAGCAACGGACAAGCTTTATACAACCGCATGTGGGGAAGTGGCTTCCTGCCAACACGCTACAACGGAGTTGCCTTGCGTGGATCTGGCGATCCGGTACTGTACTTGCCTGATCCGGAAGGAGTACAACGCAATGACCGTCGACAAATGCTCGATGCCTTGCAGGCACTCAATCAGAAGACGGCTCAACGCTTCGGCGATCCCGAAACATTGACTCGTATCAGCCAATACGAAATGGCTTTTCGTATGCAGAGTAGTGTGCCTGACTTAACTCGTATTGAAGACGAGTCACCAGCGACTCTGGAACTCTATGGTCCCGACGTTACCAAGCCTGGCACATTCGCTCATAGCGCGTTGCTGGCTCGTCGCCTCGTAGAGCGTGGAGTTCGTGTTGTCCAACTTTTCCATCGTGGCTGGGATCAACATGGTGGTTTGCCATATCAGATTTCAAACCAATGTCGCCAAACAGACCAAGCTTCTGCCGCTTTGGTGATGGATTTGAAACAACGTGGATTGCTCGATAATACCTTGGTTGTATGGGGCGGTGAGTTTGGGCGTACCGTCTACTCGCAAGGCAATCTTACCAAAGACGATTATGGCCGAGACCATCACCCTAGAAACTATTGTATGTGGCTCGCAGGGGGTGGAATCCGACGTGGCTATGTTCATGGCGAAACCGATGATTTTAGCTATAACATCGTGAAAGATCCGGTATCGATCAATGACCTGAACGCTACCATTCTCCATTGCATGGGAATTGATCACTCACGCTTTGCCTTCAAATTCCAAGGGCTCGACCAACGACTAACGGGAGTTGAGTCACCTTCGGTTGTGAAAGCACTTTTAGCTTAGCTTTTATCGGCATGCGTTATGGTCAAAAAGCCAAGCCTATGCGTGCTACATAAAACGTTTGAGTTAAGCCGCTTCAAAGAAGGGAGCAGGGGAGAAGGCACACATTTGGCCGCAACTCCCCTGTGACCAGGCAGAGCTAATTAAATAATGCCTAGTACTCAATCGCAGAAATAATTCCTCAAGCAAGGCGTTTGCCTAGACGAGTTCGACGACGACGGCGGTCGCGTTGTCCCTTCCAGACTCGCGCACGGCTTCGGCAACGACTCGATCTCCCGGAACAACATCTTTTTGCGAATCGTTTGGGTCAACAATGATTTCTTGAATGGCCCGATCCCATAACCCATCCACCACTCCATCGGTGCAAAGCAAGAACTTATCGCCAGGCTTCCATTGCACCGCTCCGAATTGAGGCTTGATAAATTGATGCCCGGCCCCTAGAGCCTGTTCTAGCACGTTCTTGCGAGGATGCATGCGCTGCTCACGTTCATTAATTTTGCCACTCCTTCTTAGCCAGCCAACATGAGAATGATCTTCCGTGATTTGCTTCATTTGGCCATCACGGGTGTAATGATAAATACGGCTATCTCCTATATGTCCGTAAAACATCCAACCACGAGTAAACCAACCCAAGCTTAGCGTCGCACCCATATTACGCAGCCGGTCATCGCATTCACCAAGCTTGGTTAACTCGCGATGGATACTATCAAACAATTCATACAAAATCTCTTCGTAGCACGCATGCAGTCGATGCGGTGACAGCTTAAACCGACGCGGCAATAACAAAGTTATCTTCTCGGTAGCAATTCGACTCGCAAATTCACCCGACTTCTCTCCTCCCATGCCGTCGCTGACGGCAAAGATATAGTCGGCTTGGCCTAGAGATGCCTCACCAATTCTTCCAACATACCGAACATCGCTATAATCCAACAGAATTGCCAAAAAAGCATCTTCATTGTTCGGACGAAACTTTCCTCGATCCGTCTTACCAGACCAACGAATATTCTGTGCGACACCACTATCAATCTTGTCACTTTCGTCAATCGTCGCTTCCAATGCAGGACCAATAATAGTTGCGAACTCGAAATCAATAACACAAAAGCGACCATCAGATGCACGATATGTAATATTACGCAGAAAGGCATCGTCATGGCGCACACCGAAATTCTCCAACTCAGCGAATATTTCCTTCATTCGCTCATCGCCCATCTGCTCGACACGGGCTCCACAGTTAGTGGTTACCAGTCGTAAGTTTTCAGCATCGCTCTCAAGCAATTTAGGTACGAAAGAACAGCCTCGAGCCTCCAGATATTTGAGGACCTTGACCTCATTAGCAAAGCGATCAGCCGCATTAGCGCCTCGAAACTCTTTGTGCACTCGCCCATCGTATCCAATGCGAACAACTGCACGTTGCGTATTCTTAGCTTCAATCATTGCGACGGTTCCCGGAGAGTGAGGAAGCCCACATCAAAGTTAAGGCTCCCGAAAAACTCGAACATTTTTCAGAAACCACAGACTGCAAAAAAATAACGCCATGGGCGAACCAGCGCTCACGGCGTTACGATTTTATCAATTTCGATTCAATATCGAACCATGCACCAATTGAATAATCAATTAGCCAACAGTCGCTATGGTCTTGAGAATTCTCGAGACAATCTTGTATGGGTCGGCTTGGGAGTTAGGACGACGATCTTCCAAGTATCCCTTGTAGCCATTGTTTACGAATGCGTGTGGGATACGAATCGATGATCCGCGGTCCGCCACTCCATAGGTAAACTTGTCGATCGACTGAGTTTCGTGCAAACCGGTCAAACGCAAATGGTTGTCTGGACCGTAAGCGGCAATATGTTCATCACGGTACTTGGCGAAAGCTGCCATCAGTTTCTCGAAGTACTCCTTGCCACCCTTATCTCGCAACATATCGGTCGAGAAGTTCGTGTGCATACCGGAGCCATTCCAGTCACCGCGAATTGGCTTGCAATGGAATTCAACATCGACTCCATACTGTTCACACAACCGACTCATCAGGTAGCGAGATACCCACATATCATCGCAAACCTTCTTGGAACCCTTGGCGAAGATCTGAAATTCCCACTGTCCCTTGGCCACTTCAGCATTGATACCTTCGAGGTTAATACCGGCATCCAAGGTGATGTCGATATGCTCTTCAGCAATCTTGCGAGCCATGCAACCGACGTTCTTATAACCAACGCCGGTGTAGTATGGACCCTGTGGCGATGGAAAACCACCTTCTGGAAAACCCAAAGGACGTCCATCTTTGTAGAAAAAGTATTCCTGCTCGAAGCCGATCCAAAGATCCGCAACATCGTCAACCGTTGCACGGAAGTTAGATGGGTGTGGACTTCCATCAGGCAGAAGCACTTCGCACATTACCAAGTAACCATTCTTGCGTGTGCTGTCTGGGTACAATGCCACAGGTTTTAGCACACAGTCCGAACT
Organism: Pirellula sp.; assembly: GCA_032116775.1. Taxonomy (GTDB): domain Bacteria; phylum Planctomycetota; class Planctomycetia; order Pirellulales; family Pirellulaceae; genus JAFLCP01. Next base: position 4,844 of record JAUMAI010000408.1, read on the forward strand.
ACGTCCTTCAGCTTGCTGTGTCGAACTTCCATCGAAGCCCCAAATAGGGCAATCTGCAACAGAACCAGGCGCTTTGTCAACGATTTTGGTCTTGCTGCGAAGATTAGGTTCAGGCAGGTAGCCGTCCAGCCAGATGTACTCAAGTTTGAATTTAGAAGCGGATGACATTCAACGGTTTCTCTTGTCAAAAGACAGTGACACATACATGCCGCCTGACATGCAGTATCGGGTTCTGCCTTCCACGACACTTATCAGGCAAGAGGACCAACCGGGTCACTCTTTAAGCAATTCCAACTCTCTCAAGTCGCATGGCCGTAACCACAAGCACCGACCGCCAACTACCCTTACCTTAGCGTCGATGTTGCCCAATTCCGCCTTGGAGCCAAACTGACCCAAAATCCTCGCGAATTGCCATATGGAATTCGTTCACAAGCTACCACATTGGTAGCGGTTTGTTCAAGTTACTCTCAGGCGTTTCGCACCAGATTTTCAGCTATCACTGGAACCAAAACGCCTCAAAAATGAATCACTATAAGCCTAATAAATATCGCAACGCCGTTATAAGGTTGGAATGCCGGAACGAGTACCCTAATCGTTCGAGCTTACCAGGCACGACTCGGCAGCTATCAAACAATAA
>JAUMAI010000409.1:0-2270 GCA_032116775.1 Pirellula sp.
GGTATGCCTCTTTCGTACGAGCGAACGGGTCGCCAGCGTTGCGTGCAAGTGTCAGCGAATTTGTCCTTTCGGGTTCATGATGGAGGTATTTTCCGTAGACAGCTTCGCAGAATTCGGTGTAGCGACGAGTATCGATGATGAATTGATGCCAAATGCGGTCCACGGCGGAGGACGGAACAATTGGACAAGATTCGTCGCCAAGCAGCAATGGAAGCGCCAGAAATCGCTTGAATTCGCGAACCAGCAAATCGTAATCATCTGGATCAATGTTCTCTGAATCGGGCATAAGATCACGTTCTATCGACATGTCGTATGCTTCGATGTACGCAAGTTTCTGCACAAGCTCAGGAGCCAAGTTGTGGCCGGGCTTCAATCCAAGCGGCAAAATCGTTTTCGTAGCGGTCATTCGCGGTTCCTTTGAGGTGGTAGTGGGAATCTAGCAGGTTCCTTCGTCGACACGGAAGGATCGGTCGTAGACTTGAGCGGCACAACTGGCCGTTGCGTCAGCACCGGTCAGCGCAGTAATCGTGAATCTGTGCTCTCGGCCGAACTCGTCGAGGTAGATGCAACACCCTTTCGTAGAAATACCATCACGCGCCACATCGTGTTCTTGCTTGAAGTCATTATACGTGTAGTTGCGTGCCCTTCAGCTAGCGATGCTGTCAAGCTGGTGGAGTTGTGTATGCGGCAGTTGCAACGCTTCACTAGGCAACGTTACGGAATGCAGCGAATCAGAGTCAGAACACCCACAGCCCGCCCTCGGCTGTAAAGCGTCAAGTTTGTGGAGGATCTGTTGAATGTCTTTGCCGAGTTGGTACTCGTTCATTGTCTTTCCTTGTTAAGCGGTGGTTTCTATTGCATAACTTGTTCTTATCTCAGGAGACATTCCGGAGATAACCGCATATTGGGCCACTTATGCTTAGTACGTAATCCGAAACTCGCTAGGTTGAAGTCGTAGGGGATCTGCTCCTTGAGCGCAGAAAATTGAAAAGTTTCTTGAAAAGACCTGTTCGGCTGCAGATCGGCCCCGCGCCCTACGAAAGGATTGCTCAGCAGAGCGGTACGAAATCCGGGATCGGCTGCGTCCGATGGGAACGCTTGCGCACGGAAAACGCCGACGATTGCGAGTCGCTCCGCCAAGCAACCGGCCTATCGCGGAAAAGCGCACTTTTAATCAAACCGAGAGCGCCGGTGCTATCCCTCTGAGACGGGCTGCAAAAACGGCACAAAAAACCTACGTGAATGGGTGCGGCATTTGTTGGAAAGCGTCTGACCCGTTTTAGAGAGAGCGGGTTTGGGGCGAGGGCAGAAATGCCGTGAATGACGAGTACATCTAATTTGTTCGAGCAAGAACCCTGTACTAGGACGGTCTCAGCTGGGGAGGTTATTCGCAATCAGCGGATGCCGCGCCGGCCTTCGCCAACTTTTGTTCATGCCAATCTTGGTAGGTCTTGCTGGTTGCTTCCACTCGCCACGAACCTGTGCGACCGCTGACGTTGCATCCTCAGACCGGGTCCTAGGTTTGCTACGCATCGCGGTCCTGACGAAGATAAACTCGGACTTGATCGAGGAGTATTCCGTAATGTTGCAAAAGTCGGCGAATTACATCGCGAATGCTGTTGGCGGACAGATTGGACTCAATGTACAGACCATCGGCTATCTGCAATGCTTTCTGAAGCTTGGTGGGATCATGTTCGATCGTCCGGTTACCGCGGTTACTGACAAAGTCGGGATGATCATAGAGCGAGCGCATGCGTTGTTCGTCGCGGGCGATCAGATTGGCGCACACGAGTTCGTACAGCCGTTGCCACGTTGTTAGCCCCGTGGTGGCTTGGCCGTCCAATACAAAACCGAACGGACGCTTGAACGTAAAGTCTTCGTCCAGAGTGTGAGGGACTTCGCGATCGAGTTCGGCGATGATCCGTTCATTGCTTGAGTCATCGACTGTACCGCTTTGTTCGGTCGCCTCTAGCCGCACGCTGGTGTACTGCTGAATGAGTTGCGAGAGTTCGCTGGCTACCAAGTCAAATGCTGCGACCTTTGCGTTGAACGCCCGTTTGAATTCAACACCTGCTTCCAATGCATCCGCGTCATTATGGTCAATGGATGACCAGATATCGTCGGAGAGTTCGAGCAGGTTTTCACGAACTGCTTCAAGGTCTTCGAGGATGACTCGCGTTCGGGACGCTGCGTTTGGGTTTTGTGGGTTCATGGTCCGCCCGCTAAGGTTCTATGCTTGACTGCTATTTATGACCTACCGATACTTGTGG
>JAUMAI010000409.1:2346-5661 GCA_032116775.1 Pirellula sp.
ACGAACGCTCTGGTGCCTACTAGAGCTACGCCTTTGGCATAGTTAGCTCGGAGATTCTTTTTGCAAGTATCATGATAATAAAATGACCTGACGTCGCCTGCGGTACACGGATGTTTGGACTGTCTGAACTCAGCCTGGAACCAGCCGAATCGATACCGCTGGTTACCCGTCGCGGCAGCTTGATCTCCAATAACCAGGGCGGCAAAGTCGCCCATGGTAAAATCCAGGCGTTTCGCGACATGTGTCAACGATGTCGGTGGGAGTTCCGGTGCGATCCAGAGGGGACCTACAACTGCGCTGGGCTCGTTTGGGCAAGCCGCAGGACCGGTATTTCACAAACTGCGGATTGGCGGCGAATCCTGGCGGACGATGGTTACCGTCGGCTGGTCGAGACTGCTAGACTGGCCCCAGATGATCTGGTCTTGTACCGCGATGTTGACGACAATACGTACTTGCACGTCGCACGCGTTGTAAGGCTGGAAACGGGCGTGAGTCCCAATTCTCCACGAATTCCAATCGTTTTGAGCAAATGGGGGCACGATTTAGGCGAATGCTTTCACCAAGCCTACGACCACGGCATGACCGAATACAATATTGAAATAGAGTTTTGGACCGATCGAATCAACGATGACCTCATCCCCACGACAACTCGAAGCCTTATCCTCTGACGCATTCATAAATCGTTTTGCCCAGATAGGCACCGTTGTAGGGATCTACGCGGCAATGCGAAGAAGTCGCGAGGTACGCAGTCTGCACGCAGCAATGCGTGAGGAGATGGTGAGCGAAGCCGATATTGAGGCTTACGTCCGTGCAATTCTTCAGGCGTTCGTACCGGGCCAGCAATTTTCACATCAACTATCCATCGCTGGCATCGCCGTTTCCTGCGTCGGAATTAACAAAGCATTTGCCCGAGACTTTATTGCATATTTGGCAAGCATGCGCTCGATCGAGATGCAACTTGCGTCTCAGGTCGCTCATCAAGCACTTCAGTCGATTCCAACGACCATTCGGCAAACAATTGCTGAAGGGACTCCTGATTACGAGGTTCGGTATTTGAATTCTGTGCCACGTTCGGATGCTGCACAGACAACCTTTATCATTGACGAGGAATTGGTCGATGCCTAAGCTCGAATACTTCCTGTTATGCGAATCGATCTCGGTCGACCAAGAAACCAATCGCGTCAGTCTCTTCAACGTCCTCGAAGACCTGCATCTAGCCAAGCCGCCGATAGAAGGTGAAAGCAAACCGGCGTTCATATTGAATCAGTTTGTTGCCGTTGCGGTCTTCAATCGCGAACCAGAAGATGGCGACCAAGAGTTCGAAGCATGTTTGAAATACAACCTTCCAGACGGAGCTCATAAAGAGCACAGGCTTAAATTCAAGATGGAACGCAATCGCCAAAGAATTGTCATGCGATTTGTAGGCATGCCTCCCGTAGGTAAAGACGGACTACTCAGCTTTGATCTATCGGTCAATGGTAAGCATGCGGGCACGCATACGATCCAGTTGTTCTCAGAGCAAGCGATAGCAAGTAGCGACGGAAACTCAAGCAAGGTTTAAAATGGCAGTACCCAAGAGGTTGATGCAATCTCTAGGGATTCCATCGCTTGATCAGCTCTGCATCCTGATCGCTAAAGCCATATATGCGAAAGATGTAGTCGTCTAGCGATTTAATGGACTGATGGGCCTCACTACTATTCGGTTGTTCGCGTATAATATCAACTAGTCTCTTGATATTATCCAAATCTTCTGAAGAAGGAACTGGTATTGGTATTTGCTTAATCTCATTCGGGCTAATACGCAGGTAACCTCCAGCTAGCGTCAATGCCTTAAACCTGATTCTGTACCAATATGAAATTAGTCTAGAATTCAAAACTGCTGCGGCATAGAACAGCGGAAGCTTGCGACCAGGCAAAACGATCGTTGCGGACTTACCAGCGAGGTATCCGCCATCATCGTAAAAGCATTCAAGTATCTTTGTCATTCCTCCAATAATAAGCTTTTCCGAATCAGCCTGTTGAACCCGACGCGGATTGATAGCTGCCAAATCAGACCTACTGACGATTGGATGCAGGAATGCCCCCTTTAAGTAGCGAATCTTCTGACTGCCCCAATATGATATATAAGGATCGATCGTACCTGTGTTAATCAGCCGAAATGAGCTTCTTCCAGAAGGAACATTTTGATCTTTGACGACTTCTCGAATTTCGTAGGCTTCAGCTACGGTAGCAGCTCCGCAAATCGTTGGAAAGAAATCGCCGAAGCGTTCGAACTTAGATAAGCGTTGGTCGATATCAATTCCTTCCTGACTCGCAAAGTACCGAGCCCAGGATATATCTCTGTAGAAGTCTGATTCGGAAATCAACTTTGTGTTGCTCGTGATTTCTTCACTTTCCATCACCGTCATTGCGACCGGGTGTTTCTGTTCGTGATTCGTACAGACAAAGACAACTGGATACACGTCCGCGTCTTTAAAAACACGCACCCGAGAGTAGTCACGTATCTCGCGAATGTTTGTTTTTAACATCCGTTGCTCGTCCGAAAAGAAGAGATAGTTCGGAACGCTCGGACGTTTCTTTTTGTTACGGGAGAAGCCGTCGATGTAGATCTTCTTTTCTGTTTTGGGTTCGGTTCGATCCAAGCATTCAAACAATCCACCATTTAAGAATGGGATATCGGCAAACAGCTCGAGCGCTGTGTCGGGGTCTTTAAAACAGTCTTCGTAACGGAACAGGTTGTCGACGCCGTACGTATTCTTGTTCTTGTGAAACCCCCCGTCCTTCGCGAACGCTCGGTACGGATTGCCTTTGCTGTCTTTCCCCATGCGCTGGTTAAGTGTTCCGAAGAACAGGTTTTGCAGGATGGCATGGTAGTAGTTGCTGGATTCCAGTGAATGTCGTAGTTCACCAGCAAGTCACAGTCTTGCAAGTTCTGGCCTTCGCTGATGCAAGCCGTTTCAGCTCAGCAAGCTTTCCATCGCGAGCCGGTGTTACGACTTGTGTCTTCTCAACCAAGAATTGCAGTTGCGCACGATCGTGACGTACCTGCTTCAGCCATTCCGGCAACTTCAAATGGCCAAGATGAATCCGTCGACGACCTCCGATTGTGAACTCGTCCGCATCGAAGTCAGGATCTTCAAATTGTTCAGGAGTTAGTGAATCGTAGTCGATATCAGGATTGTCAATGAGATGATTCTCAAAGTCGGCAATTCGCTTCTCAAGCCGGTTAATCTTGTCGATTGTCCGTTGAAGTGTTAGGCGAAATGAATCGACCGAACTTTCCAGTCGCTTCAAAAAGTTAATCTTCATCATCGC
>JAUMAI010000410.1:0-7704 GCA_032116775.1 Pirellula sp.
GTAGGCGCGGGTCTCCGCGACCATAGAATCTTGTAGGTACGGACTGAACTCGGGGTACAGTTTCTTGTCAGGGTCGGTTGCGCCGATTTGATACAGTTTTAGCCATTGCCCTACAAAATCATTGATGAATCGATTCGAGCGTGGATCTTCCAACAATCGTTCGATCTCAGCGTGTAGAACATCTTTGCGGCGTAAATCTCCCGTTGCTGCTAGCCGGACTAGACCCTCGTCGGGTAAAGAGTTCCAGAGGAAATAAGACAGCCTGCAAGCTAACGCATAATCATCGTTCCCGTCGGAGGGTGTTTCGATGTGCAGCAGAAAGTCTGGTGCAATGAGGGCATTTCGATATGCGGCTCGCATGGCTTCTTCAAAACAGTCACCTGATTCAAGTCTCTCCTTCACGATTGCTACATATTGTTTACGTATCTCGGGCGAAACTGGTCGTCGAAATAATCGAGGAAGAAAGTCTGCTAAAAGGCGATCCGCGTCTTCTAACGGTTTTTCACTCTGTACGGTCCAAACACCAGGTTCGGGATCTGGGCGATTCATTCCAGCGCCGATTTGGGGCGGACGCTTTCTCTGAGGTTTGCGGATATTAGGTTGATCGTCGGCTTTGAACTCATGCATAGGCAACTCATCGAAGAGCCGTTTGTGACTCATCGGTGGCCATGATTCGTAGAATGGACCTTCAACATCCAGCCAGTCCACGACGATTCCCGGACCGATAAATTCCATGGCCCGTTTCTGCTTGTAATAGTTCGCAACTGGTGCTAGGGAAGCCGCGTTGAAGCCTATAAGTTCATTGTGATTCATCCAAACATAGATTTCATGTTCCAATGGTTTTTGACTCGGTGCATTGAAATACCCCAGCACATTACTTGGATGCTGCCCACCTCGGCCATCCCCTGTCAGTTGCACTACGGAGAGTCTTGCCGCTTCTGTTCCACGTCCAGGCAGCATAGTTCCTTGATCCCACTGAAAACTCCACAAGGAGGTTCTGATTCGATATTTCCCTGGATAGATCGTCACATGTTCGATAAAGTACGGGCTCACGGATTCATCTTCATGTCGAAACAACCCAACACTGGCTCCATTGGTGAAGGACCCCCACCGCTCATGCGCCCCTTGATCTAGGTGATTTTGTTCTGCCGCAGGAGGAAAGTCGGGATCCGGTTGCCCGTTTTTCAATAGAATGCCGTCACCGTTCATAACGATATGCGCGACGAAGCCACCTCGGTTGACTAGTGAGATTCTTCGCTTCTGAATTGTGGGTTGTTCGGGTCGGGTCGCTATGGCGTAGTTCAGAATGTGATCGGCTGCTTCTAAGTACTTCGCGATATTGACGTGTGAAATATCGAGAGCTTCTGGATGTTTGTCGAAGCCATGGGACTGGCCATCCGCAGGTAAATTACCGGCCAGCGAAATCCCAGGCATTTCAAATAAATCGCGAATTGTGTTTTCATATTCCGAGCGAGTCAATCTTCTAAGAGTCGGGATGTCTTTCGCTGTTTTGGCCTCAGCCGTGATGATCGAATCTTCAAGTGCTTTGATGGCATCCATGCGATCGGTATTGGGAGGTTGCTCTGTATCACTCGGTGGCATTTCCATTGATGCTAAGCGATCATGAATGCGTACCCAACGACTGGTTGTTTCTGGTACTAGCGTGCTTCCCAGTGTTTCAAAGTTTAGTCCTGCTTCGGAGTTTTTGGACGAATGACAGTTGTAGCAATATGTTTTAAGAAACTCGTCTGGGATCTGCGCATGTGCAAACGGACTTTTTGAGAGCACAAGAACAAACACCACAGCAGATGCTATACATAACGGAACAATTCTCATGATTAGGAAAACTCCAGACCTCGCATTGTCCCTGTTCCTGAGGAAAACGAATCCGCCTGTATTCCAAGGCGTTGCAGCATCGATACGTACAGGTTTGAAAGGGGGTAGTTGTTTTGATTGTCGAAAACCAAGTGTTGCCCGTGCTTGAACCCACCGCCGGCAAGCAGCACCGGCAGGTTTTCGTTGGAGTGTGAGTTCGCACTCCCCATACAAGTGCCGTAGAGGACCATCGTGTGATCCAAGAGAGTAGAACCCTGCTCGACAGTTTCATTCATTGCTGTTAGGAATCGATTGAGTGCATCGAACTGTCTCTGTTCGTGGCCTTTAAGTTCGGCAAGGACTTCTGGTCGATTGCCATGATGCGTTATGTTGTGGATTACAGTGGTGTCGATCATCAAAGAAATAATCCGAGTAGAATCTGTTTCGAGCGCCAGCTTCATGACGTCAAACATCATCCCGGTTCTCTCAACGAATTGTTTTGGATCCATATTTTCTTCGGGAGCCTTCGATTCAACTTTGGGTTTGGCCCTGTATTCCCATTCCTGGGCGGAATGCAAACGATTTTCGAGTTCGCGAACTGAGGTTTGGTATTGGTCCATGCGCTGTTTATCAATCGCTGACAAACCACGGTTCAAGCGGTTCGATTGTTCTGCGACAAAGTCGAGTGTGCTGCGACCGCGTTTCAGGTCTTCGACGCGTGCCTCTATTTCGTTAGGTTGTCCTTGCATGAAAAGCTTTTCAAAGAGCTGTCGAGGGCTCTTGTCGGAGGGAATGGGAGCGCCGCTGCGAGTGAAACTTAATGTCATATTTTCGTTGGTAATAGCCAGTACCAACGATGGGAATCGCGTCACATTGCCAACGTGTTCCGCAGCTAGTTGATCAAGAGATACACCATTTCGAAAACCGCCTCGTTCGGGATGCGGTGTTCCAGTCAGAAAGCATCTTTCTGCTGCATGTCCGCCAGTGACTCCCGGCAAACTGACGCCTGAGAAAACGGTTAACTGCTTCCTGTGTGCGGACAATCGATCCAAGTAGGGACTGGGAGTGTAATTAAAGCCTTCTCCTTGTGGAAAGAAGTACTTGGGTAGGATGCCCATATTCGTTTCAATGCACACCATCCGCCGGGGCATCATTGATTTGTCCGATGCACAGGATCGTGACATGGCATTGAGTAACGGCAATGCCATCGATATTCCGGTTGCTCGTAACGCCGCGCGACGAGATATTGTCGAAGATTTCACAAAAGCCGACATAGGGCACCGTGTTCGATTGATGAAAAGTCTGGGATGTAATTTTCAGGTGTAACTACTATCCAGCGTCTACAATATACTTCAATTTGGTGGTGGTTGGTTAGTTTGCTTGCGTGGATATCTGGGACAATAACTGCGTCGATCAGTGACCCATTGGAATAGCGCGATTGGAAGCACCCAATTATCGGAGCTCCTTCAGCCAAGCGATCGCACCCTGCTGCCACGCGTCCCACATCGGTCCTTTGTACCCATTGAGTCCATGCCCGCCTGAAGGAAGTTCAAGATACTTCGATGAAATTCCTTTGGCCTGAAGGGCGGCATAAAGGTCTCTGCTGTTTTCGGGTGGCACGGGGACGTCATCTACTGCATGTGCCAAATACGCTGGCGGCGTTTCGGCGGTAACCTGCAGTTCATTTGAGTACCGGTTGACCAGTTCGGGCGATGGGTCCTTTCCCAGCAGATTATGTTTGGACCCTGCATGGGTTTTTTCCCCAAGGGTTACAACTGGATATACCAAGATCGCGAAATCTGGTCGGCAACTGAATCGCTCGGTCGCATCGGCAGAAGTCGCGTTGCCTCGATCGAAATGAGTTAATGCGGTGGAGGCGAGGTGACCACCCGCAGAAAATCCCATTATTCCGACACGAGATGGATCGACATTCCATTCTTCGGCATGCGCGCGAACCGTCCTAATTGCTCGTTGGGCATCCAACAATGGGACTGCGTGTCGACCTGCGGGGAGGCGGTATTCGAGAACTACGCCGGTGATCCCATGTTGATTCAGCCAAGCGGCAATTCCATGTCCTTCCGCTCCAACGACCAATCCTCCATATCCACCACCGGGACAAATAACGATAGCGGTCCCGTCACCCTGCGAGGCAGGTGTATGCACTGTAATCCATGCGTCGGCATCTTCGGTAGTGCCATCACCAATGGGCGCATGCCCCTCCCACAAGGCGATTCGTTTGGCTTGGGTTTTGCTCGGTTGTGATGCGGCTTCAGAGTTTGTTTTTTCCTGGGCGAATGCGTGGGTTATTAACAGGGTGGGAAAAAATAGCAGGAACAATAGGAGGGATAATTTCATGGATCCGAACTCAGCGCAAAGAATAAAAGGGGTGATAAGTTCAAAGATAGATGATAACAGAACTACAGACGCAGTATACGAAATTCTTGACTTACAAATATATGGATGTGAGCCCAAGGCTGTCCGTATCGCAGATGCCTTTCACCTTTGGGAAGATTAAACACGAGTTCTGTTCCTATCCTCCCATCGCACCCAATTCCACCGTAGCGGAGCTTGCGAATTGTGCCGTACCAAAAACAAAATGCCGTGAATGGATCTTGCAATAGATCCCACGCCCATGGATTCCGCGTCTTGTTTTTGGCCACTACACCCAATGCGTCCTCCCGCCATCTATCAGGTCTCTCAAACATCCCGCTTCAAGTCATGAAAACTGTAGACACAAATCGTCAGCAAATTTTCGCCAGTCAGGGTAGTTGGCATTCAGAGTACTTGGCATTCAGAGTACTTGGCATTCAGAGTAAGGTAAGCGCGTTGCAGGTGGGTGCGGAGGGCACCCGCCACAGCTGTAACTAAGCAGTGGTAATCGTTGTTTTTATTTTACATTTTCTCTTCAACATCTATCCCAGGGCTCAATTGTCCAACGATTTCGTTGATTAGGGCTGGGGACTTGCAGACACAATTCCTGCATAGCGAACATTGGATCATGAGAATGTATCAAATCGAAAAATGGCTTCGCTTCTTTTGAGTATGATCGATCGCTTACAGGAATTGTTGCCATCATTTGGCTACGCTTTTGATCGCTTTGATGCTTTTGGATAACATAATTATCTGAAGGGTCCCATTTTTGATGAGTTCTGCGAGTAATCGTTTAGTAATCGTTGGATTAGAAAAGGGTATATGGAATGTTGCAGCAAGTAAACCTTCAGAAGAGTCGAACGCGGCGGTTTCCAGCGAGCGAATGGGGCGTTCGAAGCGTTGCCCATTTGCTTCTAGCGTTCGTTGCACTGCTATCCCAAGCGATAGTTGCTGAGTGGGTATTGGGGGGAGAGCCCGAACGGATCGTACTGTGGCCGAACGGAGCGATCGATTCCGAAGCGAGGAAAAACGAGCCGGAGAAAGTAGACCGCGCGAATGGTGCGTATAATGTAACCAATATTCATGCACCCTCGCTCACGTCTTTTTTGCCCAAACCGGAAGTCGCGACAGGGACCGCGATCATCATCGCGCCAGGGGGTGGACACAGGATGCTGTGTTTGGGGCACGAGGGCGACTCTCTGGCAAAATGGTTTGCCGAGCACGGAATTGCAGCGTTCGTGCTGCGGTATCGATTAGCAAGAGAGGCAGGTTCCCCATATACGGTAGACGAACACGCGATGGCAGACACCCGCCGTGCGCTACGGATGGTGCGCAGTCGAGCTAGTGAATGGAAGATTGCAGATAACCGTATCGGGATTTTGGGTTTCTCGGCGGGTGGAGAGCTTGCGGCGCTGGCAGCGATGGAGAATGACGCAGGGAAATCCGACAGCAGTGATAAGGTGGAGCAAGAGAGTTGTCGACCTGATTTTCAGGTCCTTATCTATCCGGGTAGTTCCCATAGGTTCGCGGTTACCAAAGAGATGCCACCAGCATTTATTGCGGTGGGTGCAAAAGATCGCGATGATATTTCATTAGGCATGGCCAAGTTGTATCTCCAGTATAAAGAAGTGGGTGTGCCGTGTGAGCTTCATATATACTCGAATGCCGGGCATGGATTTGGATACCGCGCGGATGCAAGGCACGCAGCGGCTCATTGGCCGTTTCGTCTTCGAGAGTGGTTGATCGACAGCAAACTGCTGGATGAATAATTTTTTTTGGACTCGGGAGATACTTATTGACGGTTGCATTTCTGGCAAGGAAAAGATAGCGTCGATCGGTGTCCTAGAAGTGCTATGTCTCGCCTTGAGACGATTTTCAGGCAACAGTTATTGGTGCTTCCTTGGATGGCTTGACATTGATTTGAATTCCCTTCGGTTGTAGCCATGACCATTCGAAGACTCAGTAATCGCTGTCCATAAAAACCCTCGGGACCTCGCACATCAAATCGTTAGCTGTTTTAATCAACATGTTGATGGTCGTGCTCGTGTCGTAAGTGTCGTTGGCATGCCGCAGTCTTACATTGCGCGTCACGATCTCCAAAAGCGAGTCGTTTTTCGAGTCGCTCAGGGGCGTCGAAACACTATGATTTAAGATGTCCTACGATGTCCAAGAGCCAAGTCTGTGTCATGCAACACTCACTTGGCCAACTTTTTCATGGCTCTTCCGAATCGACTGTGAAGCGACTCCATTACTTTTTTTAAAACTTCTTTTCCTCCTTCGACTCTCGTATAGGTGTCAGAACGAGGCACTGGCCGTCGCTCATAATTTCAAAGGGAGTTTCGGGAGTTACTCTCAGCAGATCTATAATAGGCTTGTCGATCACAAGGGCATAACTGTTGCCGTGTTTGGTCAGCATCTTTTGCATTTGAATACTCCAAGGTGAATACTCCAATGTTAGTACAATGTACTAATATCCTAAGTTACCTCAGGTTACCAGCAAGTTCTGGAAACCCTATTCTGGATTGAGGCTTTCAGCCCATAGCTTCTGAGCAAATTGTCAGCCGATTCGCTGAGATGACTTGACCAAAGTCGGGCGTCCCGGGAGACTGTTGTGCTGGCGGGTTCATGGAGTTGCATCAAGCGGTGATATTTCTCGGACCTGTATCTGCTAACTTTGATTCCCCAACTTGTTGACTACAGGTTCATCCTTCATGAAAAATTTTCACCGAATTGCAGTCATAGCGATGGCTGTTATGCTCGTATTGACATCCACCACGGTGGATGCGCAGGATTTGCCAACGACCGGCAGTATCGAAACCATGTCCGGCAAACTCGAACTGGAGAACGGCTACCCAAGTGCAGCTACGGTCGAAAAAGTTTTTGACGATATTGACTACCAGCGAGCCTGTCAGGCTTATCTTTGGGCCTTGCCGCTGATGGCCATGCAGCAATGGCAAAACGAGCACCTCGCCAAATTTCAGGCCGGCAAGTGCGATTACGTTGATTACCTCACCTTTCAAGATAAGTTAGGCCTGCTGACGGCGAACGCGACGACTCCTTACATCATGGCATTTCCCAATCTCAAGGAGACTGGCCCACTAGTATTTGAAATTCCTGCAGGTCCGACAGCGGGTGGCTTCACCGACTTTTGGCAACGCCCCATCACCGACTCCGGACAAACCGGACCGGACAAAGGCGCAGGTGGCAAGTACTTGATCCTCGGCCCTGACGATCCCGACATGCAGCCGGAGGGGTATTACGTATTCCGTTCGCCCACGGTGAATATTTGGTCGGCTCACCGCGCGCTCGATCCGGATGCAGCCAAGGCGCGAGTACTGATTGATGGTTTGAAGATCTATCCTTACAGCCAGCGAGAGAATCCGCCCCCAACTCGCCATGTTTCGCCGAACGGTCGCAAGTGGAGCGGCACGCAGCCTCGTGGACTCGCTTATTGGGAAGGCCTCGCCAAGATCATCAACGAAGAACCTGTTCACGAACGTGATCGCATGTTGATGGGGA